>SACC01000134.1 GCA_009928745.1 Clostridia bacterium | reverse complement strand
GACTAGCATTATCTAGTATTGCGCTAATTGTATACCCTTCCAAAGCGCCAAAGTTACTTTTCTCTAGCTCTGTTACATTAAGCGATAAAGCTGACTCCACATCGCCCGAAACATATACGACGGGGAGGATTTCTTCGGGCGGATAGCGCCTAGGTCTAATAAAGTTACAACCTGTAGCAATAACCATCAATATTAAAATTATCAGAGCGGCGCACAGCTTTTTCATTTCTAATTAAACATCTCCCCAAGCATATCATATCATATTTTTGACAATTTTCCAATACTTACCATAATATTTTTGTGCGTGAAAAAATAATATTACATAATAATACTAATAAATCAATGATTATTACTGCCATTTCTGTCATAAGCTTATTTAATTTTTTAGATAATAGTAATGTAATTTTATGATTTAAGCGTAATACCGCGCCGCAGGGCAAGGCAAGATAATTCTTTGTTCACTGCCTTATCAATCTCTTTTTTGTCGAAGCTAAATTCGCTTATCAATTTTTCACAAAAACTTTTTTTATTATTTTCTTCTATATCGTAGAGAAGAGCGAATGCAACCGCTTTTGACACCGCAGTTATCTCGCCGCCCTCCTCAGTATCTTCAAAATCCACTCCGAACAGCGTTTGTTTACACAATATAAAATTGCGAAAATTAAGATCGCTAACGCATCTTCCGTGACGAATGGCGCAATAACTTTTTATAAAAGCGGCAAGCATTAGCGCAAGACGCTCAAGCTCGGCGTTATCGGCAGTAAGGAATCTGTCCAAAAACAGTTCGCCTTCCAGATAGGTCATATAAATATAGTTGTCGCCCGTCTCAATAATCTTCGGCACATTTTGGTCGCGCAGCGCTTCAAGCTCGGCTTTTTCCTTTGCGCAGCTAATATTATCAGTGAATATTTTTCTTATACAAAAAGTACCCCCTCTTTCGACAAGCTCCACTTGATTTTTTTTAGAATAAAACTTTTTTATTACATTATCATTCATTGTTTTTTATCGTAATATCTATCTGCCCGTCTTTTTCATATCCATTAAGCTCCGAAACCACTCCTAAGATAACGTTGTTTAACAAGTTTTGCACAAAAGGCACCATTACTATATCTTTACCGTTTATTTTGAGCGATACGATATTGCTTGACAGTACGCAATCTGAATAGCTTTTTTCTCCTCTTAATATTGCCGCCAACAAACCCCTGCAATCATATCCGCACTTTGAACAACAAGCGGGATCGATATCATAAAACAGCGGCGGTACCTTTTTGATAATCAAATCAACTAACGCTTTTATATCCGTCTGCGCATTAATTACCGGCAAGCCAAGATATGTACCGCAATGGTTATTCGCGTAGACACCGCTGACAGCAAAAGTCAGCGGCATAAGCTCGGGCTGCTCGTCCTCTTTGCATAAAGCTATCTCAGGTACTATCGCGTCTCTTACGCCCTCAAGGATTATGTAATCCTCACTATAGCGCTTCAAAATATCGTATATCGGCATATGTCCTTTGTACATTATATCGGTTTCGTGATGCGCGCGCGCCGTCACAGTATCCGCGCCTGCTTCCCTGTGGCGGTAAGTGTTCTTGCCGGGAGTATCAATACGGAAAGCGTCGTAGTGTATTTCTTTGACTGTACCTACCGAATAACCTCTTTCTTTGAGTTCTTTTATAATCTGTTCTATCGTTGTTGTCTTACCTGTAGCGGTAAGTCCGGTAACGGAAAACACTTTCATATGATACCTCCGATTTTAATTGACACTGCTGCGAATAAAGCTACATACGCGATTACTGATATTATAACCGCATAATCAATAAATTTCAATCTCAAATCCCTAAGCATTGTGCGCTGCGGATAGGCTCGGAAAGCTCTAGCCTCCATTGCGTTCGCTAACTCTCGGCTCTTTATTATACTGCCGGCAACTGTTGGCGAAAGCAAATAAGTGTAGACCTTGACTTTTTTACATATATTCAATTTTTTTATATTAATTCCTCTAAGTTTTAACGCGGTAAGCCTGGAAGCAAACTCTTCTCTGAACATTGGGATAAATCTTATAGTAACCGATACCATAAAAGCAATTTCGTAAGGCAGTTTTAACTTAATAAGTGCGTCTGTCATGCCTCTGCCCTTTTCGGTTGTTGCAATAATCGAAGCCAGTATAATTATTCCCATACGGAGCGCGAACTCCGCGCCGTTCAATAATCCCGCCGATGATATAAATGTAAAATTACCGATACTGACTATCGATTTTCCGCTTTTTACGGTAAGACTCTGCACGACAGCAATAAAAACTATTAAAGACAAAAAGTGTCTTATGCGTTTCAACGCGTCAAGTATATTTGCGCGTAACATAATATCAAGTAATAAGGCGGTAAGAGCTACCGCGCCTAGATAAACAATATCTTTTGCAAATACCGCAAGGGAGGTAAGCATTGCAATAAGTAATAGCTTAATTCGGGGGTCAAGTTTCATAGCCTGCCCTCATTAAGCGATATATGCACGGGATTATTAATCATATCTTTTAATTCTTCATCGTGAGATATTACAATCACTCCGCCGCCCTGCTCTACAAAACGGTTGATTAATTCGGCTAAGAATATCTTTCCTTCCTGATCGATAGAAGAGGACGGCTCGTCAAGAATAAGGAACTGCACGTCACGAATAAATATCGTCGCAAGCGCCAGCCGCTGTTTCTCCCCGCCGCTTAACAGTAGCGGAAACCTGTCGTATAAGCCATCAAGTCCGAATTCTTTAAGCGTTATGTCGATTTTGTTTTCTATATCGTTGTTGTAAGCCCCCGTTATTTGATAAGGGAAGGCAAGCTCCTCATAAACGGTATTTGCAAAAAGCTGCATATCGGTGTTTTGGAACAGATATCCTATCTTGTCCGCAAGCCTCAGTTTGCTAGGATTAATTAAGGGCTCGTTATCGATGCTGACACTGCCCATATTCGGCTTAAGCAAACCCATAATAAGTCTTGTCAGAGTGGTTTTGCCCGAACCGTTTGCGCCAGACAAGATATACGCTTTGCCACTCTCGAAAATATATGTAACGTTTTCAAGGATTTTTTTGGACTTATTATAGGAAAAACAAAGATCGACTATTTGTATTATCATTCTCTTGTCCCCATAAGCGTAATCGTTCTTGTGCAAACCGCCGTTTCCTCTTTGTCGTGCGTAACCAGAATTACCGCGCCGAGAGTGGCGTGTTTTCTCAATATATCGTAAATTTGCGGTCGCCTATCTTCATCAATAGACGCGGTTAATTCGTCCGCTATAAGTATTCTAGGGCGCATTGTCAGTACCGACGCAAGCGCAACAAGTTGTTTTTCTCCGCCTGACAATGTATTGGTGTGTCTTTCCCTCAAATGGCTTATATTGCATAATTCAAGCGCGTATTTTATTCTGGCTTCAATCTCCGCGCGGCTTAAGCAAAGATTCTCGGGCGCGAACGCCAACTCATCCTCCACAGTCGGAGAAAATAGCTGCGTATCGGGATTTTGGAATACTATCCCGATATAATCGGATTTTTCCGCTCTGCTTAATTGATAAAAATCCTTGCCGAGTATTTTTACTTTTCCGAACATCTCCGCATCAGAACTCAATAAGCCGGCTATTGCAAGACATAAGGTGCTCTTTCCCGAACCATTTTTGCCGAGTATTCCTAATATCTCGCCTTGATTAAGCTCAATATTGATATCGTTAATAATAGTTTTATTATCGTATTTTACCGTAAGTCCAAGGGTTGATAGTATCATAGCAGATTAATCTCCACCAAAAGCTTAACTCTGTTCTGACTTACAGAGTCCTTGGCTTTAATTACCACAAAAGGACCTCCGTCCTCTTGTTCTTTTGTATATGCAAAAATGTTTATGCCGTTGTTGAAAGGCAGTCCGCTTACAGTATTCGCAATATATACGTTTCCTTCTTCCTGCACCTCGCTAATCGAATAAGATTTTTGCATACCGTCTTTTGCGGTGAACTTCACGCTGGTAACGCCTGTAGTATCCAGCTCCATTGCGGTAATTAAATCGTGCAAAAATATACCAGTATAGGTCTTATCCTGCGGAAGCATATTGTTCGGCTTATAAACTGCGGTGAATTCTACTGCGGGAGAATATTCTGCCAGTTCGTCAAAAGTATACTCACCGATAAGCTCTCCTCTTAAAAGAATACGGATTTTTTGCTCTTCATATATCTCGCTATTTTCTGCATTATGTTTTAGATAAATTGGCAAAATTACCGCGAATGCAATTACGCACACCGCAACGATCATTATCGCAATAAGATTGATTCTTGACAATTTTCCTTTCAATCCAACTCCTCCGTATCAATAATGTAATAAGGTATCAGCATATCGTCTTTTTCGAATATTCCGTGCTTTCCTTTCGGCGCACTCTCTTCATTGTAATAAGTGACTGCGCCGTGGTCGGGAACGATTATTACAACTCCTTCGAATTGAGCGACCAGCTGCTGTATATAGCCGTCTATTTCAATTATTTTTTCTCTCGCTTTTTCGCTTATCGGCGAATACTCATGATTAACGTCGTCAATGCCGTGGAAATGCACGAATATTAAATCGGGATCTCCTTCAAGCGCTGTAAGCGCCGAATTATACACATTGGAATCGGTGTACCCGTCAAAATCGGGAAGATTATATATAGGCGCAATATTCGTTACGATAAGATTGCCGTTACCTTCAATATACACTACACTTTTATCTTTTGACAAGGCATAATCAAAAATATCCTGATAGGCGGGCGCTTTAACGCCTCTTTCGGTAATTCCAGTTAAATACGGTGATTTGCCGGTGACTATTGCTGCCAAAGCCACGTTGGATATCGCCGGATTGACGCTCGCGCAGGTAACGTAGCCGTCTTTAAGAATTGTCAAATATTCTCGGCAATATTCCGCCTGCTCAAGAGAAAACCCGTCAGGCAGTATAAACA
>SACC01000133.1 GCA_009928745.1 Clostridia bacterium | reverse complement strand
GCCTTATATCAATGTTACTGTAACCGCTTTTTTCCACGTTTTTACGAGCGAGTGTCACCATATCGGGAGTCATATCCACTCCGATAACATAGCCGCTTTCCCCTACTTGTTTGCGCGCTAAGAAACAATCAAAGCCGCCGCCGCAACCCATATCCACTACTGTCTCCCCAGCTTTTAGTGAAGCTATCGCAAGCGGATTGCCGCAGCCTAAACCCATATTGCTCTCAATCGGTACAGCGTTGACATCTTCTTCCGAATAACCCAGCTTCATTGAACTTGCTTTGGCGTCCTGCGCCGAACAGCCGCAGCCGCCGCTACAGCAGCCTTTGCTTGCTCCGTTTGCCGCAACTTTCGCATAACTGGTACGAATTACATCTTTAATTACATATTTTTTCATAATACTCCTTAGTTTACTTCGCCTGTCTTGCCTGTTTTGCAATATTTTAACAAATATTTAACTCAATAGGCTTAAAATTTGAATTTGAAAGTAATATTTTCTATAATATTCTTATTATATCATAACTTGCTCATTTTACTGATATTACAATCCTATAAAAAGAATATATAAAAATATTATGCGCTTCTACAAGTATATGATATAATTATAAAAATATATATTATAATAAGCATTATGGTGGGCAGTTTTTGATTAAAAAATTTTCGGACTACATAATTAAAGGCAGATGGATTATTCTTGCCATCTTCGTTGCGCTAGCCGTACTTGGGACGGTTATGGTTTTCCATACAAAAATTCTCTATGACCTGTCATCCTACGCGCCTTCGGGAAGTAATACTTCGCAGGCAGTCGAGGTTATGAAACGCGAGTTCGACGACAAAGGCTCCGCATATATTATGGTAAAAGGAGTAAGCCTCGAGGAAGCCTCCGCGCTGCAAGGCGAGCTGTCGAAAATAGTGGGCGTGGCAACTGTAAGCTTTGATCCCGTCAAGGATTACAAGAATAACAATGTTTTATATACAGTTTTGTTGTCCGATTACGACGGAACAGTGAGCTCTTTTGCTGCAGTAGAGAGAATAATTGACTTTTTATCCGATAAAGAAGCATACTTGAGCGGTCAATCCGCCTCCTCGTATTATACAAAGCTAGAGACCTTCGAAAGCATATTCAAAGTCGGCATCGTGATTGCGCTTGCAATATTGTTAATGCTATTTTTTACATCAAAAACATATTTTGAGATTGTCATTATGCTTCTAGTATTCGGAGTGTCCGTCATTATCAATATGGGCACTAATTTTATCTTTAACGGCATTTCATATGTCTCTAATCTTGTGTCTTTAGTGTTGCAGTTAGCCTTATCAATAGATTATTCGGTAATATTATTGCACCGCTTTATGGAAGAGCGCCAGACGGCAGATATAAAAACCGCCGCTTCACGCGCCCTTTCAAAAGGTATGATCGAGATATTATCTAGTTCACTTACAACTATCGCAGGGCTTTGCGCGCTACTCTTAATGACCTTGCCTATCGGCGTTGAGATGGGCTTGTCACTTGCAAAAGGCATAGTTGCAAGCCTTTTATGCGTAATATTCTTAATGCCCGCTCTTCTCGTCTTCTTTGCAAAGCCTTTAGAAAAGACAAAGCACAAAAGCTTTGTTCCTGCCGTTACAAAACCTGCAAAGGCAATTATTAAAGCTCGTTATATAATAGTCCCCGTGTTTATTGTAATTGTTGCGCTTGCGGCGTTCGGACAGTTCAACAACGAATATGCCTTCAATATTAACGGAGGCGCGCGTATCGTGGCGTCTAATGACAAGGTCGTCGAGGAATTTGGCGTACTTAATAATCTTGTAGTTATAGTGCCTAAAGGCGATTACCAAAAAGAGAAAGAATTAACCGAATATATACTTAACAAAAGCTCCGTTAACTCGGCAATCGGGCTTTCAACCATAGAGGTAATGGAAGGCTTAATGCTAACCGATGAGGTCAACGTCGCAGAGCTTGTTGCGCTTGCTAGCTCACTAGGTATGACGCAAGCCCAAATAAATCTACTATTCACACTATATATTGCGCAAAATGACCCCGATACCGAGACACCGCGCGCGGAATATAGAGTCGCGCTCATTAATCTCTTAGAGTTCGCTTATAGTATGGCGGATATGCTTAGCGAAGAATACGCCGCCGCGTTAAGTCAGCTTATTGCTGCGCGCGCTAATTTTGAGGGTAAAGATTATTCCCGAATAATGTTTAATATTGATAGCGGAATAGAGAGCAAAGAGAGTCTCGCGCTTGTTGAGGAGCTACTATCAGAACTCGGTCAATTTTATAATGAATTTTATCTTGCAGGAGAGAGCGTAGCTTGCTACGATATGGCGAAAGCCTTCCCCGGCGACAAGTTGCGGATAAGTCTTTTTACGGTGTTCTTTGTACTATTGATATTATTATTCACTTTCAAGAACCTCGCGCTGCCGCTGTTATTGATTATCGCTATTCAGGGCGGTATATGGATAAATTTTGTATTCCCGTATTTGTTAGGCAGTTCGGTATCCTTCATCGGGTATTTGTTAATCAGCGCCATACAAATGGGCGCGACAATAGACTATGGCATTATTTTGTCCAGCCGATACAAGAGCACAAAGCTTATATTCCCCGACAAGCTAGACGCGATGGCGCAGGCGGAGAACGCGGTGTTCCCGACAATAATTACCTCGGGCTCAATCTTGACAATCACAGGTTTTGCACTGGGCGTTTTAGCCTCGGGTGTAGTCGCTAATATGGGAATGCTCCTGGGTATAGGCGCGCTGACCTCAATGCTTGTCGTTATATTCGTGCTGCCCTCTCTGCTGCTTGTATTCGACAAGATAACAGACAAAGCGGAGCTCGGCATATTGATAAGAAAATTCCAAAAAAACAAGAAAAAATAGCTTCCATTGACTAGCGGTCAAAATATAAAATAGGGGTAATGTTATGGCAAAATATGAATGTAAACTGCAAGGCAATTTTAACCAATTACTTATAACAATCGAAATGGGAATTTTGAACGGAAGTATGTCGGCAAGCCTTGAAGAAAGCAGCAATTATAGCACCAAGGATGTAAAATGCGCCGTTCGCGTATACGAAAGGTTCAGTATTATAGGCAAAAATCGTGTTAGTATGAGTGTTGTTTTGATAGGAGAAGGCGACAACCTGTTCTTAAGCGCGATAACCTCAGGCGGAAGTCAGGCTGTTTTTTTCAAAATCAATACATTCGGAGAAGAAGCCTTTTTGACCTGCTTAACAAAAGTTATAGAAAAATACAAGCAGACAATAATTAAAAAATAGTTGCAAAAATGAATGTGCAACGTGTTATGATTTGCCTGTAAAATAGGAGAATAGCAATGAAAATATATAAGGAAATATCCCAATTAGTAGGTAACACTCCATTATTGGAGCTTGTGAATATTGAGCAAAAATACAGTTTAGCGGCAACAATTCTTGCAAAGCTCGAACTGTTCAATCCTGCAGGCAGTGTAAAAGACAGAATAGCAAAAGCCATGCTTGACGATGCGGAGAAAAAAGGCTTAGTTAATAAAACTACCACGCTTATCGAGCCGACAAGCGGCAATACCGGTATCGGTATCGCATCTATTGCAGCGTCAAGAGGATATCGGCTGATACTCACTATGCCCGAGACAATGAGTATAGAAAGAAGAACGCTACTCAAGGCTTACGGCGCTGAGCTTATACTTACCGAGGGCGCAAAAGGTATGAACGGAGCTATCGCTAAAGCAAAAGAATTATCAGAGAACATTCCCAACAGTCTGATTTTGGGTCAATTCACCAATCCCGCCAATCCTCTGTCTCACGAGATGACAACGGGTCCTGAGATATGGAACGATACGGACGGCTCTGTAGATATTTTTGTTGCGGGAGTGGGCACCGGCGGCACGCTTTCGGGGGTCGGCAAATACCTCAAAGCGCAAAATCCAAATATAAAAGTTATAGCAGTTGAGCCTTACGACTCACCTGTCTTGGCAAAAGGAATTGCCGGACAGCATAAGTTACAAGGTATAGGCGCAGGCTTTGTTCCTGACACGCTTAATAGGGATATCTATGACGAAATAATAGGGGTAAAGAATGAGGATGCCTTTATATTTAGCAGGGAGATAGCGAAGCTTGAGGGCGTACTGGTCGGTATATCTTCAGGCGCTGCGGTATGGGCTGCAATCGAATTAGCAAAAAGACCCGAGAACAATGGCAAATCCATTGTAGTTATCTTGCCGGACACCGGAGAAAGATATCTCACCACTGCGTTATTTTGTGAAAACTGATTAAGCTTTTCGCTAACAATCTAATCGTTTTGCCTTCGATAGTTAGATAAACTCAAAGTTTTTATGGTGAAATTATTATCTGCGGAATAGCTGCCTATATAGTCATTAAAACAGGCGCTACAATAAATATAATAATGGTTCAATCCCCTTTGACAGTCACAATAATTAAAATAAAACTTACTAGCACAGTAACAATTAGGCAACTTAAGGTTGCAACTTTGGATCCACCTTTTTGAAAATATAATATGCACCTATCTTAAAGTTCACCATTTTTTTATTACCTTGTGGAACTAATACTTTTTACATTTGTTTTAAATAATTAGCAACTTTGTCTATTTCAGGAAATAATGTTGCTTCATTTATTCCTAGTCGATCAAGCTCGGCAAGTATGTTTTCCATTACTCCTGCTTTACTACTTATTTGAATTTCTGCATATACTTTTGTATGCAATTTTTTGCTTTCTTCTGAAGGAGTTTTGCTTAAACCGCTTATAATAAAAGCACCATCTTGTCTTAACATTCGTAAATTGGACCGTGCAGGTTGAACCACAAATGAATCAATTAAATCTCTAGGATTAATTTTCTTTAAAAAAGCGGGGGTATCAGTTCTAATCTCATGCAAAAGCTTATCTATTATTACTTCTTCGCATTTTTCATCAAACATTTTGTCTAATGAAAAAAATTTATTGCATAAATTAAAAATCTTATTC
>SACC01000132.1 GCA_009928745.1 Clostridia bacterium | reverse complement strand
CTGTAGCGCCGCCGCAGCCGTCACGACCGGTATCTCCGCCGACCAGCAATACCAAATCACCCGCTTTTGGTCTCTCCCGTCTTACGTTAGCGCAAGGCGCGCCGCCTATAACATAACCCGTCTCAAGCCGTTTTGCGATATAGCGATCATTGTATAGTTCGTGTACGATACCTGTTGCAAGCCCTATCTGATTGCCATAACTTGAAAAACCCGCCAGCGCGGTCTTTGTCAGCATTTTCTGCGGAAGCTTTCCCTCTATTGTGTCTTCGTAACGCTCATTCGGATTGCCCGCGCCGGTAATTCTCATCGCTTGATACACATACGAGCGGCCGCTTAACGGATCGCGGATTGCGCCCCCAAGACAAGTCGCCGCGCCGCCGTACGGCTCAATCTCCGTCGGGTGATTGTGTGTCTCATTTTTGAACATTATGAGCCAGTCCTCGCCTACTCCGTCGTTATCCACATTGACTAATACCGAGCAGGCGTTGATCTCCTCGCTTTCATCCAGATTATTAAGATATCCCTCTTTGCGCAGTTTTTTTGCGGCAATTGTAGCTATATCCATTAAGCATATATATTTGTCTTCCCTGTCCTTATAAAGCTCCGCGAACAACTCGCGGTATGCCTTGAATGACGCTTCAATATGCGGATTAACGCTGTGTATTTTTACCTCTTTCAACTCGGTCAAGAACGTGGTGTGACGGCAATGGTCGCTCCAATAGGTATCAATAACCTTTAGCTCGGTATAAGTCGGATTCCTTTTCATTTTTGCAAAATACTGCTGTACGAATACAATATCTTCAAAATTCATTGCGAATCCAAAACTTTCGTAATAAGCTTTCAATGCCTTATTATCCAAACCGATAAAGCCTTCAACCTCAATGCGCATTTTGTCAGCGACTGTTCTGGTTTTTATAAGCGTATCGGGAATACTTAGACTGCCTTCCTTGCTGTCAACCGGATTAATCAAATATTTCTTAACCTTTTCGAGCTGAACCGGCGTAAGTTTTTCAAAAACATAGACGGTTGCGCAGGAAACAAGGGGTCTTACGCCCGATTGTAAAAACTGCACGCACTGCGCCGCGCTATCTGCCCTCTGGTCGTATTGTCCGTCGTGATATTCCACAATAACCATCTGCTTTCCTTTCAAAAAATCAAGGTTTTTGTAGGTCGTATCCACTGTAGGCTCTGAGAATATTGTGCGCTCGGCTTTTGCCAAAATATCAGCGTCAATGCCTTCAATGTCATATCTGAGGATTTTTCTGACATTTAAGCAATCTATACCGAGCACGCTTTTTAATTCGCTTCTTAACTTTTTGGCGTCATTATCGTAATTGCTTTGCTTCTCAACAAAAATTCTGTTAACCATTATTTAATACCTATATCCTTTCTGTATCTCGCATCCCTAAATTGTATATTGTCTATCTCTGCGTACACTGCTTTTCGCGCCGCTTCAATGCTTTTAGCAACTGTAGCTACGCATATAACTCTGCCGCCGTTAGTGACCAGCTTGCCATTCTTGAACGCTGTGCCGCTATGAAAAAGCTCAATATTTTTGCTAAAAGGCTTGATGGTAATCTCGTAGCCTTTAATAACGTTCTCGGGATAACCGCCGCTTGCAACGACTACGCAAAATCCCGTTCCCTCTTTCCACTCGATATTAATGCTTTCAAGTCTTTGCTCATTAACCGCCTGTATTATCTCCAGCAAATCGGTTTTGAGTAGCGGTAATATAACCTGCGTCTCAGGATCGCCAAAACGTGCGTTGTATTCGATAACCTTGACGCCCTTTGACGTCAGCATTAAGCCAAAATATATAACGCCGCTGAACTTTCTATCTTCCTCTCTTAGACCCTTAATTGTCGGCAAAATAATGTTTTCCAGCGTTTCTTTTTCTATCGATTCTGTATAATGCGGAGTAGGCGCGAACGCGCCCATACCGCCAGTATTCAATCCTTTATCGTTATCATACGCTTTTTTGTGGTCCTGACTTGCCGGCATACATTTTACAGTATAACCGTCGGTAAACGCCAAAACTGTCGCCTCGCTGCCGCTCAAGAACTCCTCAATGACCACTTGATTGCCCGCAGTGCCGAATACCTTATCAAGCATAATGCTTTTCAGCGCGTTAACCGCCTCATCGCGAGTAGCGCAGATAATAACTCCCTTGCCGAGCGCAAGCCCGTCAGCTTTAATTACTATAGGGTACTCGGATTGAATAAGATATTTCTCGGCGACGTCATAATTATCGAACACCTCGTATGCGGCTGTAGGAATATTGTGCCTCTTCATAAACGCCTTGGAAAACGCTTTGCTGCCTTCGATTATCGCCGCCTCGCTCCTTGGACCGAAAGCCGAAATGTCAGCTTCCTGCAGTCTGTTAACGAGTCCTTGCGACAGCGGGTCGTCTGGCGCGACAAAAACGAGATCTATTGCGTTATCTTTGGCAAAACCGATTATTTTATCGAATTCCAACACGCCGATATTCACGCATTCGGCAACTGACGCTATGCCGGCGTTGCCCGGCGCGCAGTATAATTTTGTTAGTTTTGGACTCTTTGCTAGAGAAACGCATATAGCGTGTTCTCTGCCGCCCGAGCCTATGACAAGTACTTTCATATTTCCTCTCTTAACGCTGCTGAACTATCCTGATGCATAGTCTGTCTTTTGCATACTGTCTGATATAATGCATATTGACTGTAATATGTATTGTTTGCTTTAATTAATACTATCTACCTTAATGTATGTTATCTTGTTAATGCTTAAAATGCCTTACTCCGGTGAACACCATTGCGATACCTTTCTCGTTACATACCTTTATGCTGTCCTCGTCTCTTACAGAACCGCCTGGCTGCATTATCGCCGTAATACCATTTTTGTAAGCCTCTAGCGCGCAGTCGTCAAAGGGGAAGAAAGCATCGCTTGCAAGAATTGCGCCGCTTGAGCCTTTCAGACAATGCTCCGCCGCCTGCTTCGTTGCCCAGATACGGTTGGTCTGCCCGACGCCTATACCTGCCGTCGCGTTATCTTTCGCGATTACTATAGCGTTGCTCTTACAATGTTTTACTACTTTCATAGCGAAGCGCATCGTACTCTTTTCTTCCTCCGTAGGTTCTTTTGCGGTGACTATTTTCATCTCTTCTTCGCCGCTTACATCGCTATCCTGCATAAGTAAGCCGCCGTAACACTTTTTGAACTCCATTGCGCCTTTATCGTTAGGTTTAGCTATATCTTTAAGCTCTAGCACACGCAGATTAGCCTTTTTCTTTAATACTTCAAGCGCTTCATCGGTGAATCCGGGCGCGATAACTATTTCAAGGAATATTTTACTCATTTCTTCCGCCGTTGCCTTGTCGACAGCGCGGTTAGCGGCAACAATACCTCCGAATATTGACACGGGGTCGCTTTCGTAAGTACGCATATACGCTTGATAGATATTATCAGCCGAAGCAACTCCGCAGGGATTAGCGTGCTTTACGGCAACTACTGTCGGTTCGGAGAATTCCTTTAGCAATTCAACCGCGCCGTTAGTGTCGTTGATATTATTGTAAGAAAGCTGCTTTCCGTTAAGCTGCACCGCGTTAACCAGTGAATTGGCAACAGGTATAACATCACCGTAGAGCGCTGCCTGCTGGTGGGGATTCTCGCCGTAGCGCATTTGGAATTTCTTCTCATAAGCCAGCGTTAATTGCTCGGGATAAAGTATACCCAGCTGTTTTCTCAAATATGTGGATATCATCGTATCGTATACTGCGGTATGCTGATATACCTTGTACATAAGATATTTACGCGTTTCGATACTGACTGCGCCGCTAAGAAGTTCCGCGAATACTCTTTCATAGTCGTTGGGATCTACGATTACTATTACGTCCTGATAGTTCTTCGCCGCGCTTCTAAGCATTGTCGGACCGCCGATGTCGATATTCTCGACAGCTTCGCCGAATTCGATATTCTCTTTCATTATCGTCTGTTTGAAGGGATACAGATTGACAATTACAACATCAATTGTATTAATATTAAGACTTTCAATCTGTTCCATATGTTCCTTGTTAGAGCGCATTGCCAAAAGCCCTGCGTGAACTGCCGGATGCAGCGTCTTAACCCTGCCGTCCAAGCACTCGGGAAAAGATGTAATCTCACTTATATTAAGTACGGGTAATCCCGCCTTTTTCAATGCGTTGTAGGTGCCGCCCGTGGATATAATCTCATAGCCCAAATCTGCCAATTTTTTGGATACTGCTTCAATATTGGTCTTATCCGATACGCTGATTAATGCTCTTTTCTTCATCTTCCGCTCCTCAATTAAATATTTTCTTTAACGTTTCAGGCAATAGCCTGTGTTCTAACTCAAGTACTCTTTTTTGCAGGGTCTCGGGGGTATCGTCCTCCAATACTTCAACATACCCCTGCGCAATAATCTCTCCGGTATCCGCGCCCTCGTCCACATAATGCACAGTCGCTCCCGATACGCTTTCTTTGTTCTCAATGACTGCTCTGTGGACTCTCATGCCGTAATAGCCCATTCCGCAATATTTAGGTATAAGCGAAGGATGAATGTTAATTATCTTTTGTCTATACGCGTCGATTATATTCTTACTGAGAATATTAAGATATCCGGCAAGTACGATATATTCAGCCTCTGCTTTTCTTAACGCTTCAATTATCGTATCATACATTGCGTTTAGATCGGAGTAGTTCTTTTTATCAAAGACCACGCACTCAATCCCTTCTTTCTGCGCTCTTTCTATCGCGAATATTCCCTCGCGGCTAGCTACAACAAGGACAATTTCCGCCCTCAACTCGCCTGTTTTTATACTGTCGATTACGCTTTGCATATCGCTTCCGCTTCCCGACACAAAAACAGCTATTTTCTTCATAGAATAACGCCCTCTCCCGCTACGACTTCGCCTAGAATTACCGCTTTTTCTCCAAGTTTATTGAGATACCCGCAGATTTCTTCAGCTTTTGCTGCTTCAACCGCAAGCACCATACCGATACCCAT
>SACC01000131.1 GCA_009928745.1 Clostridia bacterium | reverse complement strand
GAAGGAAAGGTATCCGTATAATATATTTTAGTCTACAATCGACCGCTGAAGCCTTGTGTTTTAACTAATATAGCGGTTAAAATCAGCTAAACTCCGAAGCAAAATGCGTCAATTATAATTGCCAGTCTTTATTAAGTAACTTAAATGAGCGACATTATAAAAATAATGTTATAATTGTTGTAAGCGTATGGAATATTTGTTTATAAATAAAAAGGTCAACATTGCTATTAACCTTTGACAGGGCGATATCAATATAACAGGGCTGACAAAAATGAAAGTACAAGTAATAAGAAAGTTGTTTGTCAGCTGCTGCTGTTCGGAAAGAATATATATCGCTAAAAAAAAGGTCAACATTGCTGTTAACCTTTGTGGCAGGGGAGACGCGATTCGAACACGCAGCCGGCGGTTTTGGAGACCGCTGCTCTACCATTGAGCCACTCCCCTATGTGCAAACATTATATAGCATAAAAAAAGCTAAGTCAATAAAAAGATGCAGGTAATATTATGAGAAAATTCGAAATAGGAATAATAGGCTGCGGCAATATGAGCGTAGCAATATGGCAGGGAATACTTGATGCGGGACTTGCAAAAGGTTCTGATATTATCGTTAGCGATACCGATGAGGTAAAACTGCAATACGCATCAGACAGAGGCTTGTCGGTAACTCGCGACAATAAAGATATACTTTTGGCGAAGTACATAATCTTTGCTGTAAAACCGCAGATATTTTCCGAAGTTGCAAATGCGCTTTGCGGAAAAACAGGTGATTCGGTATTGATAAGTATTATGGCGGGTATCAATAGCGCAAAAATAAAATCGCTTACCGGTAGCGCGAAGATTGCAAGAATTATGCCCAACACGCCGTGTATGGTTAAAAAAGGCGTATCCGCGGTGAGCTTTTGCGATGTTGGTAAGAGTGAACAGGAATACATATTACAACTATTCAGAAGTATAGGAGAAGTCATCGAGATACCCGAAGCTAAGTTCGACGCGGTAACATCCGTTAGCGGTAGCGGTCCAGCATACATTTATATGTTCCTTGACGGTATGATTAAAGGCGGTATCCGCGGCGGTCTTACATATGAAGAATCAAAAAAGCTGGCGGTTGCCACAATGCAGGGCGCGGCGGAGATGGTAAGGCAAAAAGAAACTCCGCTTGACGAGCTAGTGCAGGCGGTATGCAGCAAGGGCGGCACAACTATTGAAGCGGTGAATATATATAGGCAGAAAGAACTTGTTGAATTAATCGGTGAAGGTATAGAGGCGTGCCGTAAAAGGTCGGAGGAATTATCAAAACTGTGAAAGAAGTTGTTATATATACAGACGGCGCATGCAGCGTTAATCCGGGCAAGGGTGGCTATGCGGCGATACTTATTTATAAAGGTAACGAAAAGATAGTAAGCGGGGGCGAATTGCTGACTACCAATAATCGTATGGAGCTTGCGGCAGTAATAAACGGGTTAGCCGCTCTCAAAGAGAAGTGCGAGGTTAAGATATATAGCGATTCGGCATATGTTGTCAATGCAGTCAACAACAGTTGGCTTAACGAATGGGAAAAAAGGGGTTGGCGCACTCTCGGTAACGAGGAAGTAAAGAATATTGATTTGTGGAAGGAATTAACAAAATTGCTCAATATGCACAAGGTGAAATTTATAAAAGTGAAAGGTCATTCGGATAACGAGTATAATAACCGTTGTGACGCTTTGGCTCGCGGCGAGATAATCGCGCTTGGTAATTAATATGGAGAAGTTTATTAAAAAGCAAAAACTGAATCAAAAGCAGAAAAAAAGGGTAGTGCTCACGCTTGTGCTTGGTGTCTTGTTACTAGCCGCGTGTGTTTTATTATATAATTTGTTAAATTATGCTTTGACCATTGGTATAATATCCGTTGCAGTCGCAACAGTTACCCTGACTTTATTCATGATTCGCACCGAATCTGTGTTCAAAATCCTAACTACTATGATATATGTCGGACTGATATGCGTTATCGTTGTTATAATACTTGACTGGACAGGCTTCATACATCAGTTTGACAGCACCGAGGCTTTTGTAGCTTACATAAATAATTCGGGAGGCGTAGCAGAACTCTTATTCCTGCTGATACAATTTTTGCAAGTTACTTTAATTCCGATACCCTCTACAATAACAACTGTCGGCGCAACATTGTTGTTCCCTCAGTTTTGGAAAGCTTTTATTCTCTCAACGTCAGGGCTTGTTATAGGCTCTATGCTCGCATTTTTCCTTGGCAGAGTATTCGGCGTAAGGCTTGCTAATTGGCTTGTCGGAGAAGAAGCCATGCAAAAATATCAAAAATTCATGAAAGGCAAAGATAAAATCATATTGTTTTATATGTTTATATTCCCGTTCTTCCCCGATGATTTTTTGTGCCTGCTAGCCGGACTTACCAACATGAGCTACTTTGGGTTTTTTATTATGATGATAGTAACCCGTTCTATTGGCACCGCAGGTACTATTGTAATGGCTAAAGGCATCTTCAGTATACCTCTAGTGGGCTGGGGTATTCCAATATGGATTGCTTTGATATTGGTTGTCTTCGCGCTTTTTGTGCTGACAATAAAGTACAGCGCTCAGATAGAAACATTCATGATGAAACTGATTGAAAAAATGTCAATTAGAGGCAAAAAGCGTAATCATATTAAGAATAACGCTAAGCCTATTGAAGTGGAATTAGAATGCGTTGCGGATACGGATATTGTGATAACCGATGTCAATAACAATGATTCAGAGCAAAATAAAGGAAATCAACCTTCTGATAATATTACTTCAATAATAGCTAATGACTCTTCTAATAAGCTCGAATTGTAATCTTTTGAGGAAACTCTCAACATAAAAAACATTGAATAAAAAAATATAAAAATTTTTGAATAATGAACGGAGTATTGTTTATGCTAAGTATCGAGGTGAACAATATGGGCACAAATAATGGACTCTGGGAATTGTTTAAAAAGACTGGCTTGCCTGAAGCATATCTGGTGTATCGCGAGGAAGCGGCTTTAGTACAGAAGGAAACAAAGCAGAATGGAGAACAAATATAATGCTCTGTCGCTAAGAAGTGTTGATTATGGTGAAAGCGACAAAATTGTTACCCTATTAACATTGGAGAGAGGCAAATTCGCAGTAAGAGCGCGCGGTTGTAGAACCGCCAAAGCTAAATTGCGATATGCCGTCTCTCCTCTTTGTTTTGGAATTTACATAATTGCCGATAAAGGCGACAAGGGTACTCTTGTCTCCTGCGACGCAATCGAAACTTTTAATTGTGTGTCCGAAAATCTCGACAAGTACTATGTTGCTTCAATTATTCTCGAAGCGGCGGATAAATTTTCTCCGGAGGACTCAGCCGATGGAGAATTGTTTTTTTTAATTATTAATTCGCTTAAAAATTTGTGTTACGGCGATAATACTCCTATGGAGTCCGGAATAATTTTTTTATTAAATATGCTAAGAAAGGCAGGTTACGCAATCAATATTGACATATCAGCGGATAAAGCTGATAATATCTGCTTTGACTACGAAAACGGCAAACTATGCTTATACGCAAAATGCAGCAAATATTTTGAATATATATCTTTCAACGAGGCAAAATTATTGCGCGATTTAATAGTTAGTGGAAAATCTGAAGCTTATAATTTGGCAGAAATAAAAAATATTTACCGAGTATTGGCAAAATATATTTATTATACAACCAATAAAAAAATCAACACGATAAACGAATATATCAATATTCTTTTGTAAAGCGGTAGAAAAGTATCAAGCATTGTAAAAATATGTAAATATTTTGTAAATATGCTTATTATAACTTGTCAAAATGTATTACTTATATTATTATATATATTAATAATCATATAGTTTAACTATAACATTAATTTAGGAGGATATTTAAGGATGAAATTTGTTTATCTTTTTAATGAAGGTAACGGAAAAATGCGCGAATTGCTTGGCGGTAAAGGTGCCAATCTCGCGGAAATGACTAATCTGGGAATGCCTGTTCCACAGGGATTCATAATTACAACTGAAGCTTGTACACAGTATTACAAGGACGGCGAGGTCATCAATGAGGATATTCAAGCTCAAATAATGGAATATATTACTAAATTGGAGGGTATTACCGGTAAAAAATTCGGTGATTTGGAAAACCCTCTTTTAGTTTCTGTGCGTTCAGGCTCAAGAGCTTCAATGCCAGGCATGATGGACACTATACTTAATCTCGGCATGAATGACGAAGTCGTGGAAAAATTCGCTGCAAAGACTGGCAATCGCCGCTTTGCTTACGATTCCTATCGCCGTTTTATACAGATGTATTCGGATGTAGTTATGGAAGTTGGCAAGAAGTACTTTGAAGAGTTAATAGACCATATGAAAAAGAAGAACGGTATCAAACTTGATACAGACCTTACCGCTGACAATCTTGCAGAGCTTGCGGGTCAATTCAAGGCAGCTTACAAGGCAAAAATCGGCAGCGATTTCCCCTCAGATCCCAAAGATCAGCTTATGGGCGCAATCAGAGCGGTATTCCGTAGCTGGGACAACCCACGCGCTATATACTATAGAAGAATGAATGATATACCCGGTGACTGGGGTACAGCTGTTAATGTGCAGATGATGGTATTCGGCAATATGGGTAATACTTCAGGTACCGGCGTTGCATTCTCCAGAAATCCTTCAACCGGTGATAAAGGTCTTTACGGCGAATATCTTATGAACGCGCAGGGTGAAGACGTAGTAGCCGGTGTCCGTACTCCTCAGACAATTGACCAGCTGAGAAAGGAAAATACTGATGAAGACATATCCACTTCCCATATATGTACAACGTTTTTTCTCCGAACGTCTCGTTTCTCAAATTCATGCAAGTCCTCATACGATAGCAAGCTATCGCGATACTTTTCGACTACTGCTAAAATTTGTCTCTAATCGCCTTGATCGTATGCCTGCCGCTTTACATGTTGCCGATGTTAATGCTGAACTTGTCGGGCAATTTTTGAACT
>SACC01000130.1 GCA_009928745.1 Clostridia bacterium | reverse complement strand
GCGATTTGACGCGTATGCGCGCTGCGGTTGTATCCAAAACTGCGCTTGCGACGCTTGTAAAAGAGCTTGGACTTGACAAGCACGCATATATCGGCAGGGCACAAGGCGTTATGAGTCCGAAGATGAGCTCGGATATTTACGAGGCAATCGTAGCGGCAATGTATCTTGACGGCGGTCTGCAGGTTACTCAAAATTTTATTGCTAATACCGCTATAAAAAAGCTCGCAGATGATATCGAGCAAGATTATAAGTCCGTGTTGCACGAATACGCTGCAAAGAATACTGTTGAAATACATTTTGACACCGAGAGCGACGGTCCTTCGCATAAGAAACATTTTGTAACAGCGGTACTCCTTAACGGCAAAGAATGTGGCAGAGGCGAGGGTTACAGTATACTCGAGGCAGAACAAAAGGCGGCAAAAATTGCTTTGAATAGTCTTAAGTAAGCCCGATCGTTATAAATCATTGTTCAATAATCTACTAATAAATATATGTTTTTGAAAATCCCGTTTTATAAGAAAATAAATAGCGGGATTTTTATTTTGCGACAATATTATATGCAACTTGCGTAAACAATAATTTGTCAAATTACAAGATAAAAACTCAGTAAAAGTCAAAAAAAATATTTTTATAAATAAAAGCTATTTACAATATATATTGTTATGTTATAATAAGTAATACAATATATTGGAGATAATTACATTGAGCTTAAAAAAGATTGAACTACAGGGCTTCAAATCGTTCGCAAATAAAACTGTCATTAATTTTGACAAAGCCTTCAACTGTATAGTCGGACCTAACGGCTGCGGGAAGAGCAATGTTGCCGACGCTATTCGTTGGGTTTTGGGCGAGCAGAGCGCTAAGACATTGAGGGGTAACAAGATGAATGACGTTATCTTTTCAGGGACTGCAAGGCTGCCGCAGATGTCATATGCCGAGGTGTCGCTTTTCTTTGACAACACTGACGGCACATTTAAGACTGCTTACGATGAAGTTATAATAACGCGTAAACTTTTCCGTTCGGGCGTCAGCGAATATTATCTTAATCACAGCATCCGCCGTCTGCGCGACATAGTGGACCTTATGCGTGATACAGGCGCAGGACGAGAGGGTTACTCCATTATCGGTCAAGGCAAGGTTAGCGAGATTATGAACGCAAAACCTATTGAGCGCAGGAGAATCTTTGAAGAGGCGGCAGGCATTGCGCGTACTAAGGCGGAGAAGTTGGAAACCGAGCGCAAGCTGGAAGGTACTAAGATTGACATACAGAGAGTGGCAGATATACTGTCCGAGATAGACAGCCGCCTTATACCGCTTGCTAAGCAGGTTGAAGCTGCTAAAAAATACGAGGCTTACAAGGAGCAATTAAAATATCAGGAGCTGAATTTGTTTTTGTATCAGACGCAGAATGCCGAGATACAAAGAGCGCAGCGTACTGCAAGAATCAAAGAACTTAGCGAAGTTATACGAGACCGCGAGGCAGAGCTGCTTGTAATTGCCAGCAAAAATTGTGATTACGCTGCGGAGAACGAGGAGCTGGAAAAGAAAATACGCGCAAATCTTGAGGAGAAAGAACAATTAAAAGTTGCAACAGAGAAAGCCTCCTGGCAGATTACTGTATATAAGGCAAAGTATGATGCCTTAAAATCCGATAATTCCCGTTTGGAGAAGGAAAAAGGCTTATTGAATGAGGAGATTACCGCCTTTGAAGAAGAGGTAAACGAGGCGCGTAAGATACTCGATATTAAGATAAATGAGAAGATAAATTCCGAGATACGCCTGAATGGACTGGAAGCTCAATATGACGCTTTGCTTAGAGATATTGCCGGAACAGAAAGCTGTATGCAACAGTCAAATAATGCTGTGCTCAACGAAATGGACAGGCTTACGGATGTCAAAAGTGAATATGCAAGGGCAGTTACTGAAGAAGAAGCCTTAAAACAGCGTAAAGAAAAGCTAACAGAGGAAATCGCCAATGTTTGCGCGTTAATAACCCGTGAGGAAGGCAGTATTCAGGACGCAAAGCGCAGTCTTGACTCCATTGAAAGAAAAAAATCCGATATAAAGCTAAGAAGGAATACATACGCTACTCAATTCAACGAAAACCAATATAAACTGCGTGAGCTTAACGGTCAGATTAATACGCTGGGCACCGCTATTGGCAAAAAGGAAGAGCGCATAGCGAGTCTTACCTCTATTACCAGTCAATATTATAACTATCAGGATGCAGTCAGAGGTGTTATGACTGACGCAGCAAGCGATATTGAGCTGTCTTCGCATATTATCGGCGTAGTCGGTCAGCTTATCAAAGTCCCGCAAAAATACGAGCTGGCGATTGAGATGGTACTTGGCGGCGCAATACAAAATATTGTTACCCACAACGAGGACGGCGCGAAGTCTATAATCACTTATGTGCAGAAAAAGCAATACGGCAGAGTTACCTGCTTGCCCTCGAACAAAATTAACGCGCAAAAATTAGCCTATGAATATACGGGCGCGCTGAATAATAACGGTGTATTCGGAGTCGCATCCGAGCTGATAAGCTATGAGGACAAGCATAGCAACATTATACAGAACCTTTTGGGAAGAACGGTAATAGTTGAAGATATCGACATAGCAAAAACGCTTGCCAACAGATACGATTACGGATTCAAAATAGTCACTTTGGACGGTACGATTTTTGACCCTAGAAGGACAATTACAGGCGGCAGCTCCAACCGTAAAAACTCCATGTATCTCGGTCACGAAAGAGAGCTTTCCGAGGCGCGCGCAGATATTGCCGCCTTGCGCGAGCTGTATGCAAATACTGAGAAATTGATACAGGAAAGGGAGAATAGGGCTAAGGCGTATCAGGATTCTATGAACTCGGATAAAGACGAGCTGCATGGTTTGGACGTAGCCTTTGCGACAGAGACCCAGCGCGCCGAGCAGAGCGCTGCAAGAGCCGAAGAAGCGCGCGGCGATCTTACAAGATTTGAGCGTGAAAAAGCCGCAATATCTCTAAGGATAGACGCCTTGACAAGTATTATCAAAACCGTAGAAAGCTCGACTAGCGATATCGAAGTTAAGAAGAAGAGCGCCAATGAGCAGCTAGAGGTATCAAAATCGGAGACAGAGGACAAAAAGAAAGCAAAGGATTCCATAAACGATAAGATTACCCAGCTTAAAATAGTTATTTCCAATCTTGGTGTAGAGCTCAACAAAATAGAGGGCGACATAAAGCGGCTTAACGACGCGATAGTGCAAAAATCACGCGCGCTAGAGGGCTGCGAGATACAGTTGAAGCAGCTGGATGAGGATATGAAGAGTCACGCCTCCAACGCGCCAAAACTTGAGTACAGCGAGAACGACAGCATGCGCATAGCGGATATTGAAGTGATTGTCAAAGGCTTTGACTCGCGCCGTGAAGAGATTAAGAACAAGCAGTGTGAGCTGGAAAAATCCCGTGACCATATAACTACCACTATAAAATTGATGTCCGAGAACAGAACACGCGAAGAAGGACATCTTGAGAGAATTGATAATGACCTCAACGCATTCGCAGAAAGGATAAGATGCGATTACGAACTGGAATATGAAGAGGTTAAGGCGTACCGTGACGAAAACTTTGACAACAAGAAATCGGCAGGCGAGATTGCCTCGCTAAAAGGCAGAATTGCCCAGCTTGGAGCTATTAATTTTAATGCGGTAGAAGATTATGAGACGGAAAGTATACGCCGCGCTGAATACGGCAAGCAGGTAGATGACCTGACCAAGGCGCAAAAAGACCTGGAAGAACTTTTAAAGCGCATTACCTCAGATATGGCAGAACGCTTCGAAAAAGGCTTTGAACAAATCAGCCAAAACTTCAAAAAGACTTTTGCGGATCTTTTTGGAGGAGGCAAAGCCGAGCTTGTGCTTGAGGAGAATGCTGAAGACGAATTCGAGCGCGGCGTGGATATCCGCGTGCAGCTGCCGGGTAAGTCAATGCGTCCCTTATCAGCGCTTAGCGGCGGTGAGCAGGCGCTCACTTCCATTGCAATTCTATTCGCGATATTAAAACTCAAGCCTATGCCGTTCGCGGTACTTGACGAGGTAGAGTCCGCGCTTGACGATTCTAACGCGAGAAGGTTCGCGCTGTATCTCAAAAAGTACTCAAAGACCACAAAATTCATAGTAATTAGTCACAAAAAACCTTCAATGGAACAGGCGGATGTGCTATTCGGCGTTACTATGGAAGAGCCGGGTTTGTCTAAGGTAATTACCGCCGCTTTTGAGGATGCGGTTAAGATTGCGGAGGCAAAATAATGGGATTCTTTGCAAAAATATTCGAAGCCTTGCGAAAGACAAAACAAAACTTTTCAAGGAAAATATATGAAGCCTTTAAGGGCGCGGCGCTCAATGATGAATTCTATGAAGAATTGGAAATGGCGCTGTTATCCGCTGATGTTGGCGCGGTTGCGTCCGATATGATAATCAGCGAACTTAAAGAAAAATCTTTTGAATTGAAGCTGCGCAAGCCAGACGAGGCAAAAGAGATATTTACCGACATACTTCAGGGACTTGTTGATTATGATGTGGAAGCATATAATTATCCCTTATGTATACTTGTAGCGGGTGTAAACGGCGTAGGCAAAACAACAGCTATTGGTAAACTTGCCAACTATTTTACGAGAGAAGGCAAGAGCGTAGTGCTTGCCGCCGCGGATACTTTCCGCGCCGCCGCCGCCGAACAGCTGACCGTATGGGCAGAGCGCAGCAATGTGCGTATTATCAAGCACGAGGAGGGCGCAGACCCTGCCGCGGTTGTGTTCGACGCGATAGCCAGCGCCAAAGCCAAAAAAACCGATGTGCTGCTTATTGATACCGCCGGCAGACTTCATAATAAGAAAAATCTTATGGAGGAGTTGAAGAAAATTAACCGTGTAATCGAGAGAGATTATCCCGAAGCGGATTACAGAAGCTATATTGTACTGGACGCTACAACGGGTCAAAATGCCATCAATCAAGTCAATATTTTTAACGAAGCCATTGATATTGAC
>SACC01000129.1 GCA_009928745.1 Clostridia bacterium | reverse complement strand
ATTACCTCATGCCCCTGCTCAGTAAGGCACTTAAACACATCGGCGAATTTTTCCGGCGTGGGCTGGCTGGTCTTGGGGAATTCCTTTGAATTTACAAGCTTATCATAGAATTCGGAATATTCACCGTTTATCTGATATAAAACCTTTGTAGATGATACCCTGTAAAATTTTAATTCGGTGTCCTTTAGTTCAGAATGCATGGTGAAGCGGAAAATAAGTTTATCTTCGGTAATTTCGCCCTCAGCGGGAACATAGGTACCCACTCTGGTGCATTCGAGCACGGATACATAGACATAGCGGAAATTCTGCGCGTCCACATAACCGCCGTTATACCCGACTGTATCCATTTTTCCGTTATTGTCGGTATCCTGGAGATCAAAAAGGTAGGTTTTGTCGCCGAAAGCCATTTCGATAGTATCTATCTTGTCGATATACATCGTAAATGCCGAACGGTCGATAAGGTCGGAAGGAGACCATGCTAAATATGCGGCGGTATCGTAATTAATTTTTACTATAATGTTTGGGGAGATATTATAAACTTTTCCTTCATCATCTGTATAGCTCACATTGGCGAAAGCGTAATACCATTTATCCGCATCGGTTTCGCCCTTTTGCAGCGCCGAAACATAAATATACGATTTGTAGTTTTGGTATTTATAGTAGATAACCTTTTCCGGGTTATCCAATCCGTATTCGGCAAGCAACTGTTTACTCTCGTCCTCGGTTTTATCCTTGTTATAAATATTATATTCCATAACCTCGTCGCCGACAAGAGTAGTTATGCCGTATAACGTGTTCGCGAAAGAGGAAGGATCAGGTACAGCATAATTGCTGCCCGGTTGAATATAGTTTTCGGGAGAAAGAATCTTCCAGATACCCGTTACGGATTCATTAGGGATGGCGTCCTTGCCGTCCGCGTAAGCGGTTATCTCGTCAAAAACGACATAACCTTCAGTGGGAGCGGTGACGACTATCTTTATCGCTTTAATTTGTTTTTCGTAGTTAAATGAAAGTGAGTACTGTTTATAAGACTTGTCGCCTTGATCGAACGCCGATACGGAAGCAACTTCCACATATGTGCCTGTGCTTGAACTGCTGCCGCTGCTTTCATCGCTCGATTCGTCGCCGGTTTCCTCGACAGGAGGTATATACACAAAAACTTTAACGGAAAGCGGGAGCGCGGCCGAAGTAGAGGAATCGCGTACCAAACCGAATTTTACGGAATATTGATTGGTTTTATAGGCATAATTAGTCAGCTGCATTTGTATTACCATGTCCTTGCCGTCTGACGGCTTTATGCCCGTAAATACTTTTGCAGCAGAGGTCCAGTCAATATAGTCTCCGGTAAGCCTCGTTTTGTCGTTCAGCAGGCTGGTGACGGTCTGCGAACTGCTGTAACATGTTATATTCGGGGAAAGCACAAGGTCTTGTTTCTGAGTAATATAAATATCGGTATCGCTGTTTTTATAATTGATATAAACTTCGCTTACCGAATAAGTGTCGTTGGTCGATGATATGATATAGCCTAAATTTGCCGTGAGAAGAGTCGTGAGAGGACGAAGCACGTCGTTGCCGTAGCTGGAATCGAGTATATATACAAAATCCTTATTGTAATATTTCGCATAATATCCGCCGGTAGCGGGTATTTCGTCACCTATGAGTATTTTGTGATATTTTCCGTCGATAGTGTATATCTCAATAATCGCATTGGCGTCCTCGTCTGAAGCAAGCCCGAAATCCGCAAGATTGCGTACATTGGACACCTTTCCGTAGGTCAACACATACGTGCAGTTGACGATAAAGGACGCGAACAGTTCTTGATTATACTGACAGAATTCGGCGCCTTCGAAATAAAATTCGGAAGAATAGGAGCCGT
Source organism: Clostridia bacterium (assembly GCA_009928745.1). Classification (GTDB taxonomy): domain Bacteria; phylum Bacillota; class Clostridia; order Christensenellales; family CAG-1252; genus SACC01. The sequence continues at coordinate 3,147 of SACC01000129.1, read as the reverse complement.
TTGATTCCATGCGGTACGCTTTGTAAGAGCCATACTGGTTGGTGACAACCACATTGCTTACGTCGGAACGGGTAATGCTCGGGTACATGAAAGGTCTGTTGGTGGAACTGAGAGTGTCACCGTCAAGGTCATAACCCGGTAAAGCCCACCGGGCAAACGAATCGGCGTTACCCAAATCGGTTCTTCCGGTCACTTCAAGGATTGCCGCGCCGTACAGCCTTTCGCCATTGAAGGAAAAACGCTTCCCGTTTTCAAGAGTATTAAAAAATTCATCTTCCGAGTAAGTCACGGCTTTATCGCCGCTTCTTACAGTACAGAAAGCGTCGCCTTCGCCATATACAAGCGAAACACAATCGAATTCATATTCAAAAGTCACCGCAAAATAATATAAATATTTACCGTAGGTGTCTTTTGAAAGCGCATCCTCGCTGTCCTTGAACACAATCTGCACGTCATTTTCGACTTGATTTATTATAGTATAGCAGTTTGACGAGAGCGTGTAGATATTGGGCAAAACATCATCGGTATCATCGCCGGGTTTAAGTATAAATTCATATACACCGAGAAGTATCGCCGCGACAAGGAATACAGACACGAGGATTATTATCTGTTTTTTCATCCCCGAAAACTTTTTTACGTTTTTCGGTTCGCTGACTTTATCAAACGCCTTAAGGTATTCACCGGATGACATTTCATCATCTTCGACATCTTCGTTTTCTTTCAACGAATCGCCGGCGAAATACTGACGCTCGAAAAATTCTTTTTCTTCTGCTGTCTGTTCGGAAACATTTTCGTTTTCCGGAACGTCAGTTTCAATTTTTATGTCATTATTCTTTTTATTAAGCTTATCTTTCATTTTGTATAATCTCCCTTGAATATAAGCGGGAAAGGTATATTACGTTTGTAAATGAACTAAACTGCGATTATAAATGCCGTCTTCTTAAGAACACCGCTATGCCGATTATAATAATAACGGCGGGGATTGCGCAGGTAACGAGAATCATAAGCTTTTTAGCGGTGCCGCTTGAAAGTGTGAGAGCCGCTTCTTTAAATACCTTTACATCGATATCGAGGGCAACTCTGTCGGTCGCCATGGCGCGGGTGGCGGAATACATAATATCCTCATTGCCATAGATACCGGAAAGATAGTCGCCGGTAGCGAAATCAGTTGACCCCACGAGCATGACATACTGATATTTATTGGCGTTATAGTTGAAGTCATCGTTGGCATAGGTGTGATAGGTCGAGACGGCCAAAAGCGGACAGCTCCCGGCGGATTCGGTCACAAGCTCGCCGCTCTCTTCGGAACGATATGTTACATTCGCGGTAGGATAGGCGTAAAGAGAAACTTCCACATAAATATCCCTGAGTCCGGTGGTGTCGGCCTTCAGTTGAACTGCATTGTTAAAAACGGTGTCGACGCCGGCTTTTGATGCGACCTGATGGAAAACATAAGCGGCGGATGATGTGTCTCCCGGACTGTAGTTACCTATGACGGCCTGGAACGCGGTGCCGTTGACAGAATGCTCTACATCCGTCACCTTATGGGACGGAAGGTAATCAAGTCCCCATTGTTCCCACAGATAATCTCTCAGTTGAGGAAGATTGGGAGTGTTGGCGTCCACAAGAACTATAAGTGAATGATAGGTTTTCTTGTCCGACAGAAAGTCGGAAATTTTATCTATTGCCCCTTCCGTTCCGTAGCTGAAATCATACTGGGGACCGGAAATGACAAGTATATTGGCTTCGGCAGGTATATCGTTTTTTTCAAGGTTTACTTCGGTTATTGTCAGGGTGGAAAGTTCGAAAATTTCCTTGAGCTGGTCGGAATAGACCTCGCCGTGTCCGATCGAAAGCGCCACTGTCATGTTCTGTGCGGCGACGCACTGTATAATGGACGCGGTGAAACGGTTTTCACCTTGAAATGCGTATAGCTTTCCCGTTTCCTCAGAAACCTTATAGAAAGCGGTAAAGGTAAGCACGCGGTAATATTTAAGGTTGGCGTTGTTTTGGATTATGATATTGTTCCATGATATAGCGTCAATCTGTGTCTGCTGTTTTATTTTATTGGCGGAATCGGGGTCGGAAACGATATCGATATACCTGACAGTTATCTTTCCTTTCCCGTTTGTGCCGTCATAAACTCTCGCGTATTGTTCCGCGACATCGCGGACGGATGTATAATAGGTCTTTACTTCGGAATTTCTTGCGTCGTAATAATCAAACATATCTCTGTTTGTACAGAAGCTTATGGTAATATCAAAGTCAGAATATTTGTCGCCGAGCGCTACTTTCATCGCTTCGTCCACGGCGGGACCCACCGCGTAAAGCTGGTTTTCGGTAAGATCGATTCTGAGGTTGTATTTGCCGTCAAAATAAGACACCATAAGGTTGAGCGCTATGACAAGCGCGACAAATACCGTTATGAATGCCACGGAATAGGTACCATACTTGAATTTGTTGGATTTTATTATATTTTTAAAATTTCCCATTTGTAATCCCCTTCTTTATAAAGCTGTCTGAAAAAATTTCTTCAAACATTATGACCAGCGGCGTTTTTCATAAACGCGTACCGTCAGGAAAAGGAACACACCGGTGAAAGAGATAAAATATATAATCGCCGGAATGTCAAAATACCCTCCCGTGAAAGGATTGTAACGGTCGATCACAGAGAACCATCTCAGCGTCAGACGGACAAATGTAAGTTCTATTTTATTAGCGAGTATACCGATTAAAAGAAGGGCTATTTCCGCCGCTATCGATGAAACCGCGGCAACAAGCTGATTTTCGGTGACCGAGGAAAGGAAAACTCCCACGGCTATAAAAGCAGCACCGATAAGGAACAAGCCGAGTATATTTGACAATATAATTGTTGTGTTGGGTGATCCGTATTTTTCGAGCAGTAAGAAGTTGAAGGAATTTATTCCCAGTGTGGCAGCGAATATGGTTAATGCGGCGAGATATTTCGCCATTATTATACCTGTCAGCGAAATCGGAGCGGTCATCAGCAGCTGTTCTGTTTTCTGCTTCTTTTCCTCCGATAAAAGCTTCATAGTAAGGAGCGGTATCAGTATAGAGAAGGCGAAAAGAAGATAAAGGAAATAATCATACATTCCCTGATAAGTGTAATCGCCCGAGGAATTAGTC
>SACC01000128.1 GCA_009928745.1 Clostridia bacterium | reverse complement strand
GGCTATCCTACTGTGTCCCTGCTTCGTTATCGTTCTCGGTGGTACTGGAATATCCACCAGTTATCCATCATCTACGCCTTTCGGCCTCGACTTAGGTCCTGACTTACCCTGGGAGGACGAACCTTCCCCAGGAAACCTTAGACTTTCGACGGCGAAGATTCTCACTTCGCTCGCGCTACTTATGCCGGCATTCTCTCTTGTGTGTCGTCCACTGCCCCTTTCGATACAGCTTCTGCCTTCACACATTGCTCCTCTACCGATACACTTAAAGTGTATCCCCAAACTTCGGTGACAAGTTTAGCCCCGGTAATTTTCGGCGCATCCCCGCTCGACCAGTGAGCTATTACGCACTCTTTTAATGAGTGGCTGCTTCTAAGCCAACATCCTGGTTGTTTATGCGACAACACATCCTTTACCACTTAACTTGTACTTTGGGACCTTAGTTGTGGATCTGGGCTGTTTCCCTTTCGACAATGAAACTTATCTCCCACTGTCTGACTCCCTGTCATTGAATATCCTTCATTCGAAGTTTGATAAGGTTCAGTAAGCCGCGAAGCCCCTTAGCCCATTCAGTGCTCTACCTTCGGTATTCTAAACAGAGGCTAGCCCTAAAGCTATTTCGAGGAGAACCAGCTATCTCCGGATTCGTTTGGAATTTCTCCGCTATCCACAGCTCATCCCCGACTATTTCAACAGGCGTGGGTTCGGTCCTCCAAAGTGTTTTACCACCCCTTCAACCTGTCCATGGATAGATCATCCGGTTTCGGGTCTACGATATGCAACTTAACGCTCAATTAAAACTCGCTTTCGCTACGGCTCCGTGACTTAATCACTTAACCTTGCTACATGTCGTAACTCGCCGGCCCATTCTACAAAAGGTACGATATCACACTTTTAGTAGTGCTCTATCTGCTTGTAAGCATAGGGTTTCAGGTTCTATTTCACTCCCCTCCCGGGGTTCTTTTCACCGTTCCCTCACGGTACTATTCGCTATCGGTCACTAGGTCGTATTTAGCCTTAGGAGATGGTCCTCCTGTATTCCCACCGGATTTCTCGTGTCCTGTGGTACTCTGGATACTTGCCTCTTGATCCTCGTTTCACTTACGGGGCTGTCACCCTCTTTGGCCTACCTTTCAAGGTAGTTCAATTACAAGAATCTTCGATTATGCAAGTCCTCTACCCCAATCCATATCGCTATGAATTGGTTTGGGCTCTTTCCCTTTCGCTCGCCACTACTCAGGAAATCGTTAATTTACTTTCTTTTCCTCCAGGTAATAAGATGTTTCAGTTCCCTGGGTTCCCTTCTAACACACTATTTATTCATGTGCTGATACTAGCGTATTGCGCTAGTGAGTTTCCTCATTCGGAGATCCACGGGTCAAAGCTCATTTACAGCTCTCCGTGGCTTATCGCAGTTAGTCGCGTCCTTCATCGGCGCCTAGTGCCAAGGCATCCACCCTACGCTCTTAGTAGCTTGATCGTATACTTGTTAATACTTTCATTCTATTTCTGATTCGTTTGTTTTTGTTTTCCTCAGCAAAATATCTATTAATTTTCGTGAATTGTATTTGTATTACTCTTTTACTTTGTTTTTAGATATTTGATTTTCTAATTGTTGACACTCCCTTGCCTCATCCTGTGTGGCAGGTAAATGTCCTATGCAGTTGTCAATGTACACTTTTACGACGAAAGTCGTTTGGTGGGCTCAAGTGGGCTCGAACCACCGACCTCGCGCTTATCAGGCGCGTGCTCTAAACCTGCTGAGCTATGAGCCCTTGTGGTGGAGGTAAGCGGATTCGAACCGCTGACCCTCTGCTTGCAAGGCAGATGCTCTACCAACTGAGCTATACCCCCATGCGCAAATTTATGTGTGCTATCAAAATTCGACAGCTTTATAATACTATCATTTGAATATTTTTTTGTCAATTAGTTTTAACTATATTTTTCAAAAATTTAATATAGATTTAATATCATATTTTTATCGAATTGTTTAGTTATATTTCCGAAAATACTACCGTATTACATCATCTTTTTGCGATAAAGCACTAAGCCGAGACCTACTGCCATAAGCAAGGAAACCAATGTCACAATAAGAAAACCGAATTTAAAATTCCCTCCCGGAATACCCCCGAGATTCATTCCAAACAGACTGGCAATCAACGTCGGTACAGAGATAATAACGGTGATTGAGGTAAGTATTTTCATAACAATATTTAGATTATTGGATATAACAGAGGCAAAGGCGTCCATTGTGCTGGAGAGTATATCCTTATAGGTATTACACATATCCAGCGCCTGCAGACTTTCAATAGCGACATCTTCAATCAAGTCCTGATCTTCCTCAACTTTGGGCAGAAAATTGGATCTTGACAGCTTATCAATAACTACATTGTTGGTTCTAATAGAGGTAGAGAAATATACCAGCGTATTCTCAATGTCAAGCAATTGTATCAGTTCTTTGTTCTTCATTGACTTATGCAGCTCGGTCTGAACCTTCTGGCTTGTTTTGTCAATCTGGCGCAGATAATGCAGGAATTTGGTCGCAATAGTGAAAAGCAACTGGAAGGTGAATCTGGTAGGATTGTTGATAAAAACATTTTTTACCCTTCCATAAATAAAATCTCTTGTCACGGCGCTGTCTTTCAAACAAACGGTAACAAGTATATTCTCGGTGACTATTATGCCCATTGGCAGTGTGGTATAGGAAATTCTGTCGTCCTCATCATCCTGAATAACAGGAATATCGACTAATACTAAAAGGTATTCGTCTTCTTTTTCTATTCTCGGGCGTTCCTCTTCATCAAGCGCCGCTTTTAAAGCAATCTCCGGAATAGATGTGATTTCACTGACGAATTCTATCTCTTTATCGTCAGGATTAATCATATGTACCCATTTGCCTTTAAAGCTTTTGCATTGCTCTATCTCTTCCGCGTTTAGCTCGATAAGTTTATTCGTCTTTTTATCGTTATATGTTACATTAATCATTTTAACCTCCAAAAAAAAGTATGGCATTGCCATACCTAAAACGAAGTTAAAAACAACTCATCTCGGGTACGGCGTGTGCGTTCGGTATTCGTTAATACTTAAAGGGTCTGCTGTTTCCACAATCCGTACCTCCTTTATTTCTACTGACATTTTATCACCCGAAGCGTTATTTTGCAACAAGTTTTTGTCTAACTTTTTGTTTTTAATGGAATTTTTTTGCGTCTGTATTATTCAATAAATCTTCTGGAGCCCGCCCACTCATTATTAATAATACTAAGGAGTGTAGAGTATGCTTTGCGCGCCTTATATTCATAAAAATATAGTATATTTATATATATAATCCTATTAATAATAAATAAGGGCAACGGAGCAAGCGCCGCGAACATTATCATTGCTACCGTCTCGCCCTGCAATATAATAGCAAGCAAACTCAGCGTCAATATTATAATGCCCACTCCGTCAAACGCCGCTAAAAGCAATCTTCTCTTGCCTTTGAATAACGGCTTAATCACGGTCTCCGCAGGCAATGCATGCGCAATGTCGTCTCCTGAGATAAACGCGTTATAGCCTGTAACAAAAGGCGCAGGCAATCCTTTTATACATTTGTCATAAAAAATACTTCCGTTCTCAACCGTAATCATACCGGACACTTTAATAAATTTTTTTGCTTTTAAAGCTCCGCTTATCAGCTTGCCGTAGCTGGAAAAAGATAATATAACCGCAACGACGGTAACTATTGCAAGCGGCAACAAAATAGATATTGCAAACCAGATATTTTTGTCTAGCCTTGACAGCACATAATAAAAAAAAGCGAACCCGTTAATCATACCCATCTCCCGAATATATGTAACGCTCACTTATTGAGCGGTCAAAATTGATTAGAGCGTTATAACTTTACCGGTACCGAAAATATATAGAATCAGCTTGTCAACCTTGATATTCATTCCGCTTTCCACTGCTTTTTTATAAATTTTGAGCTGCGTTGCGTACTTTTGTTTCAAAACATCGTCCGTTAGCCTTGAATATTTGAAGTCCACTATCACGGTTTCCTCCCCGAGTATTACGAGGTCTATAGTACCTTGTATCAATATTTGATCTTTTGCCAATGTATCCTTGACTTCATTAGCATATTCTGCCAGCATAAACCGTTGTTCCCGCAAGCATTTGTTGAGTCCTGCATATCTCATAACTGGAGAGGAAAGGCATTTTAAGATGTCATACATATCAACGCTGGCGCACTCTTCATCGCTAATGAGTCCTTCGCTGAGCATTCTTTTCAGTTCTGCGCTAATCTCCTCAAGCGTAGCGCAGTTATAGTCTATGTATTGCATGATTTTGTGGTAATCCACGCCCCGAATTCGCCGCTCCTCTTCAAACAACGACGGTATTACTATATCTTCTTCCTTATTTATTCCCGTAGCTGAATATTTTATACCTACATCTACTGAGGATTTGTATGGATAATTATATTCAAATTCCCTGCTTATTTTCTCCGCAATATCAGGTGACGGCGCTCCGAAAAACACCTTTTTTTCTTCAACGGCTTCGCTGATATCCGCCCTTATTCGATAAAGATTGATAAGTCCTGCCACACTCTTGACCTTTTGCGCGACGGCAAGCAACCATTCAAAATAGCTGGTAGCTTTGTTTACCGATGCGGTTTTGCTATATTTGTTATCACTGATTGCGCCAGTAATTATCAGATGCGATTTTGCCCGTGTCAAAGCGACATAAAATAGCCTTAGCGCATCCTCTCTTTCCTCGATTTTTTTCTTGTTAGCGATTGCGTTCATCACTATACTCGGGATAATACATCTTGTCTTTTTGTCGTAATAATTCATACCTATGCCGAGTGTCTTATCAACCTGCGTCGGACTTTGACGTCCGCTCTTGTTCATATAACACCCTGTTCCCGCAAGTATGACTACTGGATATTCAAGCCCTTTGCTGGCGTGAATTGTGCATACATTGACACCGTTCTCCGCAGACATATCCCCCTTGCCCCATTCGATATCCTCCTCGTGCTCTGTATAATAATCAACAAAAGCGGCAACAGAGCGGCAAAACGACTTGCTCTCAAG
>SACC01000127.1 GCA_009928745.1 Clostridia bacterium | reverse complement strand
TATTAACTCTTTTGAAATCTCCTGCATAAGTATTCGCAATAGCCTCGTCAAAAAGCGTCAGCGCGCTAAGCCCGGAGGCAACCGACGTACCCTCAGGCATATCATCAAAAGCAGAATTGATAACGCGCATTTCCTTTTTGCAACCTGCAAAACCAGCCGATACTGTTATAACAAGCATTATTGCAATAACTATTAGTAAAAATCTTTTCATATTACCTCCAAATTTGTACGATAAATAATAATTTATTATACCACACTGTTTCTGTATGGTCAATACTAAAGTATATTCTAAGTCTTAACGCATTAATCCGCTTTAGACATGTAAAAATAGAAGACACTGCCCTTGCCTTCTTCGCTTATTACGCCGTAATCAGACTTATGATAATCAAGGATAGATTTTACAATAGAAAGTCCCAATCCCGAGCCCGGATAATTCCTTTTATGTTCTTTTGCCCGATAATACCTTTGCCATATTTCTTTCTGAACCTGCTCGCTCAATCCGCAACCGGTATCCTCAACCTCGAACTTGATATTACCATTCTGTTCAAACAACCTGATGATAACCTTTTTGTCATCGCCCGTATAATTTACTGCATTGGATATGAGATTATATACAACCAGCTCAAGGCGTGTGCCGTCACCGATAACATGCAAATCGGGCGTGATATCATTAATAAAAACGTATTGGTCCTTTTCGGCAAATATATTAAAACTATCGGTAACTTTGGCAACCAGCTTGGAAATATTAATTCTTTCCATACATTTTATTTTACCATCCGACTCCATTTGAGAAAGATTGAGCATATCTCGTACAAGTATTGTCAGTCTGTCTGCCTCGCGTATAATAATATCAAGATGCTCTTCTCGCTTCATCTTGTCCTTGCCCGAGATATCTTTGATAAGCTCGGCGTAACCTTTGATAATTGTTAATGGTGTGCGCAAGTCGTGAGATACATTGGCTATCAACTCACGGCGCAATCCTTCTGTTTTTTTCATCTCATTCGCTGCGTAATTCAGTGTATTGGCAAGCTCTTTGACTTCAGTATAGCCTTTAACGTCGAACTGTACGCTGTAATCACCTTTTGCAAGCTTTTCGGCGCCTTTGGATAATTCGCTTATTCCCTGACCGGTTAACGAGGATACGATAACGGAAACGCCGACAGCTATAGAAATAATGCTGAAAGTGGTTATCCATAATTGCACTTTAAGTATGCGTAAAGTATCCGGACCAAAACCGTCTAATTCCATATCGGTATAAAACAATTCGAGGAACGCCACCTGAGTCACCCATAAAAAACCTATGATAAACAGCGAAAAGAGCATATACTGCAACCAAGTTTGAAATCTTATTCCTTTTATATCGGGTACCTTTTTCATAGTTTTAGTATATCACTTATCAATATAAATTTGCAATGGTAAAAGTGATAAATCAGTGAAAAGGGCTTTATTGAAGTAGTCAGCATTGACACTTTTGAATAATTAGCTTATAATAAAAACCGAGGTAAAATAATATATGAAAAAAATATTAATTGTGGACGATGAAAAGGAAATACGCAATGTGTTAAGGGAATACGCTCAATTCAACGACTATGAAACATACGAGGCTTCCGACGGATTCGAGGCTGTCAAAATTGTCAAGAATACCGAAATCGACCTTATTATTATGGATATAATGATGCCCGGCTTAGACGGATTCTCTGCGGTTAAAGAGATTAAAAAACACAAGGACATACCTACTATAATGTTATCGGCGCGCGGTGAAGAATACGATAAACTTTTTGGCTTTGAGCTTGGTGTTGACGATTATGTAACAAAACCGTTTTCTCCTAAGGAAATCATTGCGCGTATTACCGCAATCCTTAAGCGTAAGCAACCTGCAAAGCAGCTGCACGAAAAGGTTGTTTTCGACGGACTTGAGATTGATCTCACCGGTCGTACAGTCACGGTTGACGGAAAACGGGCAGATCTTACGCCAAAAGAATACGAATTATTATTCTATCTCGTCCGTAACAAAGGAGTTGCGATGAGTCGGGAAAAGTTGCTTTCAGATGTATGGGGATACGATTTTTTCGGAGAAGACCGCACTGTGGATACTCATATCAAAATGCTGAGAAGCAATTTGGGCAAATATCGCGACTATATAATAACTCTCAGGGGAATGGGATACAAGTTTGAAGAATAATCTGATTTATACTATCTACTGCATATCTCAACTTAACGCATAATGGGGTTATATTGTTGTTATTTGCAGTTGAATATGCTATACTAATATAATTATAAATTATGATAGAAAAAATAATAATGCGAGTGTGTAAAATATGAATATTGTTATAGTCGGCTGCGGCAGAGTAGGCTCAGCGTTGGTTGACCAACTCTCCAAAGAAGGACATGATTTGGTCGTAATAGACAGTAATAGCGCGCTAGTTAGCAAACTGATAAATGATTATGATGTAAAGGGCATTTGCGGTAACGGCGCGAATTCGGATATTCAAAAAGAAGCGGATGTTCCATCTGCTGATTTACTGGTAGCTTGTACGCCGCTTGACGAACTCAATATTTTGTGCTGTATGGTCGCCAAAAAACTCGGCACTAAGGAGATTATAGCGCGCGTTCGCAACAACGAATATTTTAACCTGTTCTTAGATAACGAGCTTGGACTTTCCATGATGGTCAATCCCGAATATGAATCCGCAATGGAAATTGCTAGAATACTCCGCTTCCCATTAGCAATTAAAGTGGAACCATTCGCTGACGGCAAGGTCGAGCTAATCGAATACAGAATAACTGCAGACAGTCCTCTTGTCGATGTAACGCTAAAAGATTTGGGCAAAACTTTCGAGGCGAAAATACTGGTTTGCGCAATAAGCAGAGAGGACAAAGTTTTTATACCCGGCGGTGAGTTTACGCTAAAAGCTAACGACAAAATCAATATAACGGCTACGCCCAAAGATATTTATGCGTTTTTCAAAAATATCGGCGCGTTCAAAAAAAGGTGTAAGCATGTCATGATGTTAGGCGGCAGCCGCATATCCTTTTATCTTGCGAAACAATTAAGGAAAATCGGTATTAATGTAAAAATTATAGAAGACGATTATAAGCAGTGTTTGATGCTCAAAGAAAATTTGGACAAGGCTGACATTATTCAGGCGAATTATACCGATCTGGATGTTCTAATTGAGGAAGGACTGGATAATACCGACGCGCTTATCGCGCTCTCTGATAACGATGAGACCAATGTTATAATCTCAATGTTTGCCAACAACCGCAAGGTAAGAGTAATAACTAAACTTGACAACACATCATATTCTTCCATGCTTGACGGCATAGGTATAGATACGGTTATTTCGCCTAAGTCACTTACGGCTAATCAAATTATCCGTCATGTGCGCGGCAGGCAAAACTCGGGGGGGAAAGTCTGCACCCTATACCGTATTGTTAACGGAAAGGCGGAGGCAATAGAGTTTATCGCCAACGAAAGTTTTGAGCAGCTTTCCGTTCCTCTCAAGGATATTACGCTAAAACCCAATGTGATTATAGCGTCCATAATACGCGACAACGCTACCCTTATACCATGCGGCGAAGATACAATTGAGAAAAATGACCGTATTATTATTGTAACTACTGCCGAGTTTTTTGACGAGCTCAATGATATTCTCGAATAGGTGATTATGAATTACAGAATGACTTTTTATATGATGGGAATAATCGCAGTAGTTGAAGCAATTCTTTTAAGTATTCCTTTTTTTATTGCTATCGGGCTTTTGGAGAACACAATATTGTCCTTCGGTATCACGATTGCTATATTGCTCTCAATAGGTATTCCTCTTATAATTTTCAAGCCGAAAGATGTCAGTATAACACCCAAAGAGGGTTTTATTATCGTTGCGCTTGCCTGGATTACGATGTCGTTATTCGGAAGTCTTCCATTCTTCTTATCGGGCAATATTCCCAATTATATTGATGCTGTTTTTGAGACGGTTTCGGGTTTCACGACTACTGGCGCAACAATAATTAATAATGTTGAGATTTTGCCGAAGAGTATTCTGTTTTGGCGCAGTTTTACCCAATGGATAGGCGGTATGGGAGTGCTGGTATTTATACTGGCGATATTACCCAAGGCAGATCCAAAGTTCTTTCATATATTTCGCGCAGAAGCGACAGGTCCCCAAGTGGGAAAGCTCGTTTCCAAGCTGAAGTTCACCGCGCAGATACTATATGCAATATATATTGCTTTAACCATACTACAAATTATTATGCTATCCTTCAAAATGCCGTTTTTTGAAAGTGTACTACATTCATTCACTACCGCATCTACCGGAGGATTTTCCAATAAAAACCTTAGTATTGCCGCTTTTAACAGTGTGTACATTGATACCGTTATTACAATATTTATGATACTTTTCTCCATCAATTTCAATATATTTTTCTTGATTTTGCTCGGCAAATTCAAGGACGTTTTAAGAAGCGAAGAACTGAAAGTATTTATTTCCATAGTGGCAATATCAATGGTTGTGGTATCTATTTCGCTATATGCAGGTAAAATATATGCGACTTTCGGAGAGTCTTTTAGGTATTCTTCCTTCCAGGTCGCATCTCTAATGTCTACCACTGGATTCACGACGGCAGATTATACAAAATGGCCAATGCTAGCGCAATTTATACTATTCTTCCTGATGATTATCGGCGGCAGCGCCGGCTCAACTGCGGGCGGTCTTAAAGTATCACGATTAATTATTTTGGTCAAATCGGGCTTCAGGGAAATAAAAAGCGCAGTTTCACCGCGTTCGATTAATACCATCCGCCTTGATAACAAGCCTATTGACTATATAATTGCCCATTCTACCATGCGTTATTTTATACTGTATCTGACCATTCTTTGCACCTCAGTTTTACTTGTATCTATAAGTAATCCCGCTATGCGCGGTTCGGATTCGTTAATGATTAACTTTTCAGCAGTACTTACGTCTTTAGGCAATACCGGACCATTTTTTGGCGATATTGGCGCTGCGGGTAACTTCTCTAACTTCAGCTATTTTTCAAAAATTATATTTGCCTTGAATATGTTAATAGGC
>SACC01000126.1 GCA_009928745.1 Clostridia bacterium | reverse complement strand
CTCCTGACTCTGTGCTGGATAAAAATGTCTTAATGCAAATATACAAAATCCCCAAAAACAAAATACTGCTTGCCCCCGATGATACTATACAATACACGCATACGCTATTTGCCGAGGAGCTTATGGACGAGGTCATCATAGACGGCAACTACGCTTTCGGCAGAGTCGGCGACACATATATCGCGTTAATCGGAGCAAGCGAGCTAAGCTATCTGCCATATGACCAAGCGCAGGTAGATAGTTTGAAATTAAGTGTCAGCGATCCCTCAAAGAGCTTTGACCTAGTGCAACGCGGCGCCGAACAATATTGGATATACGAACTGGGCTCGGCTGATGAGGACAATAATTTTGCCGACTTCAGAGCAAGGATAAAGTTAAATACCGTTACCTTTAATAATCTTGAATTAAGTTATTCGACGGGTGGCAGAGATATGAATCTTATCTATGACGGCGCCTTCACAATCAACGGAACCGAGATTAATCTTGACTATGACCGTTATGAAAGCGCTTATATCAACGCCGATAGAAAAGCTTCTGAGTTTACATTCTCCTACAATGAGCACACTTTGTTTGTGGATTTTGAAAACGGTATCCGAACCTTTAATTAAGTTGCTGAAAAATTAAGTATAACTTTTTTATGCTTTAATTTATACTTTTGCGCGCCGAATGTTCGGCGCGTCTTAATATTAACAACAAAACCGCTAATTTTGTGATTGCATAATGTCTGAAAACATATCTTTTTACTTACTGCAATATAAATTGAGCTAAAAAATGGCGCCGAGTATTTTTAGATTGAACTCGAATATAGTATATGATATAATTATTTTGAACGGGAGATTTCATAATGGCTGCGAAAAACAATATTTATAAATATTTGAGAGTATTAGCCCTGACGGCGTTTTTTTGTACAGCAACGCTGACTCTGTTTATTTGGGCAGAATCACTTATGCCGTCGGATATCAGCGGAGCGCAAAGCGCGGCTATCAGCGAAGGACTTATTGACACGTTCGAGATAGAAACCTCGGTTGAAATTATTCCCACAGCTTTAACGCTTGCGCTTGTTGACGGCGCCTCCCTTCCGCATTACATAGGGGACACAATTAATCTATCAATTAACTATATTCCCGCTAATTCTACCTGGACCAGCGCTATTATTACTGTTTCGGACGAAACTATAGCCGTTATAGATAACAAAACAATAACTTTCTTAGCAAAAGGCTCGGTAACTGTAAGCGCTACAAACACCGCTAATCCGGAGGCAACAAATACGTTGGAACTAATCTGCGAGGGTATTAATCCGGATGAATCCATCGGGTTCGAATTTGAGTTGCCAGACAGCGTTATGTTAGGCGAAAAAATTAGTTATAAAATAAAATCGGGGAATACATATCTGCCGATATCGGGCTTTGATATAAGCGTTGAAGGCGATGCCGTTGCGCTTAATCAACGCGCTATATACGCTGTTGAAGAAGGCGAAGCGACTATTACCGCGGCAACAGACGGCGTATCCATATCGAGAATAGTAACAATAACAGCTAATCCGGACTTTGTTATGCCTACTGCTTTTTCCCTCACTTTTGTGGAATTAACCCTTACGAAAGGAGATGTTTATACACTTGAATACTCAACGCTCCCTGTCGGTAGTCCAGACTTTTCACACATTAGTTCGGATGACAATAGCATTGCCAAAGTAATTAACGGCGCGCTTTACGCAAAACAGACCGGCGAGTGCGCAATCACTTTGCGCTCTCTATATAATCCGGATTGCGTTATGGTTATTGCGGTTAATATTGTCCCTATAATGCCTGAAGGCATAGCCATTGTAGGCAATGCCCGCGCGCTAGTTGAACGCGCTGCCAAATACAAAATCAGCTTTACAAATGAACCGGCAGACAGGGGTGTAATCTGGAGCGTTAGCGGAAAAGGCGCGACAATAAGTCAAGACGGATTTTTGTATTCTAAAAGATTCGGCAAAGTGACAATACGCGCAACCAGCGCCGCTAATCCCGCGCTCTACGCCGAAAAAACCATCACTGTCTCTTTATACGAAAGTTTCTATATGTACGTACGTAAAATATTAGGTCATTTTTCGCTATTTGCTGTTCTGGGTTTTGGAATATCCTTTTCGCTTTTGCTTTTGCTAAAGCGTAAATGGCTTGCAGCGCCCCTTACTCCCATTCTTGGCTTTGTCGTAGCCGCCATGTCTGAGATGTTCCAGCTACCCGTATTTACTTCAGGCAGATATGCGCACTGGTCGGACATAATGATTGACTCGCTCGGAGTGCTTTTTGGAATGTTGTTAGCTTATTCTATAATACTTATCGTATGTTTGATATGGAAAAAGGCGAGTCGACAGAGTTATCAAACTCTCAAAAGCGCCTACATAGAATTATCCTTTAAAACAGCCTTTTCAAGACACAAACCGCTTGATAATTAAAACTTGTTCGGCTTAACATCTAACTAAAAACCGCAACTGGATTTTGTCGGCGGTTATTGACAAAGGTAATAGCAAAATGTATTGGACACCGTTGCCGACAACGGCAATAGCGCTCAGTATTTCAGTGAACTTTATACAGAAACGGCAATAGCAGAAAGTTTTGATGTTACAATATTTTACAACTAGACAAAAATGTTTTGGCGAACATTATCAACAAAGTCAATAGCAAAAATATTTTTCATCAATACTTTGGCAATAAGTAAAAAGGCAGACTTTACCGTCTGCCTTTTTACTTATTAATTTAGCTGATTATGATTGGTATGTTAGATAAACATTTTGTTATTGAACAACCCAAGTGTTGGTGCCTGACGGATCTGCGACATATGTCGTTTGAGACAATGTTGCAAGCGTAGAAGTATTGCCGTTAAGGTATGCTTTTGCTGTGAATGATACGTTATCCAGCGTGTAATCCACTTTAGGAGTAGGACTGTCATCTGTAACATTTAAATTGCCCTTAATCGTGCTTGTTAAGGTACCTGTCAAATTAATGACGCCAGTAGTACCGGTTGTCTCAATGACACCGCCAAAGTATCCCGCCATATTCAAGGTGCCGTTGACAATAAATCTTGCGTTATCGGATAAAGCATAAGTGATTGTATTCAGGCGGTTGTTGACTCTGCATTTTGCGCCGCCGTATGCGGGATTATTAGCAGAACCTTCATATATTCCATTACTGTATACAACTCCGTTCCCAAAAAAGTACAATCTGCCCGATGATGTTACATTAACCGTTGCGCCAGCGTCCACATAAAACTCCGCGCCCGGCAAGAATTTGAACCGATTCTTGATTTCCGCCGTGCTGCCTGCCTTAATAGTCAACGTATAATTGCCGCTAAGCGGGAATTCCTTGTCCGCTGTATTGATGCTGAACGAACCAAAAATCGGTATGCCGCTATTTAGCTCGAGTGTCGTAGAGTTGGTTGTCATCGTGCCGTATAAATCAATATAGGTTCTACCATTAGTCGCGTCAACGCGCTTGGAGATATAGCCCGAACTAAGCTGGAATACCGCGCCGCTGCCTATTACTATTATTTGAGAATTTACTGTTGCGACAGAAGTATATACATAGTAGCGACAATAAAGCGAAGCGCCGTAATAAATCTTTAGCGTAGCTTCTATATTGTTCATTGTATATTGATTGAATGCAAAATAGTCATCTTTTATGCTATAAGACACTTTGCCTCCTCGGAAATCTTTAATAGCTAGCACATCGTATACTGTTGAGCCGCTTGCTGCGTTGATTATACCTGTACCCGTAATAAAGCCCATACTGTTAAGCATTGCACCGCTGTTCAAATTGATGACCGAGCCATCATCAAGCTGCATTTGACCGTAATTGCCGCCGACATGCCCCATAGAATTAGTGCTTTGATGGCTGCGCACCGCGTTAACGTTAATTGTGCCGTTAACGGTAATAGTTACTCCCGCAGGCACTGTCAGCATTACATACTTAGTGCCAATCGCAGTTGAGGTCGAATTAATGCTGTTCTTTGTGGTAGAATGCGAGTTGCTGTACGGAACGAGCAGCTCAACACCTGACTTAACTGTATAATAGCCGCTTCCGCTGTAACAGCTGTTGGCGCTGTCTGCGAACGATGTATCCGTTGTAACGATTACCGTACCGCTTGATGCCGCGTTCAAGGCGTCTTCAATCGTGTAATAAGTTGCGCCAACAAGGACGCCCTTGACTTTCATATAGCAATCCGTGCCGTTAACCCTAAAGTTATCACTATTAATCGTGACAGTTGTTTTGTAAGTACCTGCCGCGGTAAAGGAATTACCATTAGAATAACTGAATGTATATAAAGCTGACGATAACGCGCTACCGTTAAAGCTTACTCCTAGCGTCAGACCAACCGAACTTCCGCTATAAGTTGCAGACTGCACAACGCTGCCTGTTACTGTAGCTAAGGCTTTGGCGAGATTTAAGGTAATATTGACACTCAAACTATTGTAGTTATTCGCATCCATATTATAATACGCCTGATAAGCAGTCAGCGGAACTGTCGGCACGGAGCTAGCAGACACCCAGTAAAAACCTGTATTAAGCGAATAATCTGCCAATGTTTTTGTAGGTGAATATGTTCCTGCCAAAACAGGATGCGTAATATTGGAATACTCGCCCTTTTGCATTTGTAGATTGATTACCGTGTTGGTAAGGCTGTAGTTGGCGTTTACTAGCGTTGCGATTACTGTGTAGTAGCCAGCGTTAACAAAGGCGCGGTTAAAGGATTTTGACGTATAAATAACATCACCCCAAATATCGGTAATTCCCGGCATAACCGAAGCGCTTTGATCGGTACCGTTATATTGGAACCCGCCTTCAACGCCGTACCACACTACCGCTACGCTTTTTGCCTCAACAGTCAGAATACCGGCTTCATAATTGTAATTGTAATTAGCATTTGTAAGACCGTAGGGGGTAACATTGTAAGTTCCGGCAACTACTCCGGGCGAGTATATGCAGTTAAAAGACGGCGCGCCTAAGCCCGCTAAGGTATCGCCTGCAATAAGTCCTTCGGCAGTTATTGTAAAGACGGGTATTGCATCGCCGTAAGTTATTGTAAGATCGTCTGCAGTTATTGCAATATT
>SACC01000125.1 GCA_009928745.1 Clostridia bacterium | reverse complement strand
CAACGATGCTTTGTTTTTTGTTATGAAAAAGCAATTCTTGTAAACAATCTGCTGTTTCGGATTTTTGTGTGCCACTTCCACCATAAATTAAAATAATTGATTCTTCTTTTAAAACATTGAATATTTTTGTGGCATTATTTCGAGCTTTTTTTGTTATAATTAATCTATCCGAAATCATTGTGGTTTTTTCCTATAAATTTCTTTTCTGTTAATTTTATATCTTTTATTTAATTTTTTTAATAGTTTCTCAGCTA
Organism: Clostridia bacterium; assembly: GCA_009928745.1. Taxonomy (GTDB): domain Bacteria; phylum Bacillota; class Clostridia; order Christensenellales; family CAG-1252; genus SACC01. Next base: position 4,863 of record SACC01000125.1, on the reverse strand, counting down.
ATTTCCAATTTTCAATAGCAGAACGTTTGGGATTTTTAACCCAATAACGATATGCTAAATGCTCTAATGTTCTACGTTTTAATCCTTTAACCATTTTGACATCCACAGATAGTATTCCAAATTGGAAGTAATTAGTGTTCCGTTTTCGGTAACAACCGCAGCATCTACCACATAATTATCTCCGTTTTTCACACGGAAGCTATAACCGGTTTGTCCGGTTTTTTGGTAGGTATCCTTATAGCTTAAGCTGATGCGGTTGCCCACATATACGTTATATACGTAAGTATCCTTTACAATGTTGCTGCCGTTATCATAAACAGAATTTAATATCGCTCCGTTTTCCTTGGCGGTCACTGTGGCATAGTAGTAATAATTCATCATACCGAAACCGACCGAACCGCTAACGTATTTGTAAGGACTTGTCACATATACGGTTACTGTGGTTTTTTGTTTATAAACCACCCTGAATTGTCTATTGCCGTGGTCGTCCACCATATAGTTGACAATATGCTTTATTTTTCCGTCAAGCTCGGTAACTATATTATAGGTAAGGCCTCTTAAATTATTGTTTATACCCTTCCATTCGTATACGTCGTTTCCTTGACCGTCTTGTCTTGTTACAACATATTCTTCCACCATAAACAAAGCGTACCCTTCGTTTGCGTATGCCTCAAATCTTATATTGCTGAAATATTCATATAGCCCAACTCCGGCATATTCCAATATTCCGCCGGTAGCGGTAGTGGGATAGACACTTACCATACCTGCGCCGGTACTTAGCGGTATTACGTTTTCGTTTTTTCCAGCTCCAACAAGGCTCTCGTCATAAGAATAAGCATAAGCTCCTATATTTACTTGATAGGTTTTTATAGCCGAGGTGTAATATAAATAGATAGTAAGTGTGTCTTGCAATACGTCGGAATCAATCAGATAGCTACTATTTATATTTAAGTTTTTTATCGCAGTAAAATCGCCTACAATATAACCTGTGCCAAATAGGTCTTCACTTTGACTGCCCACACGTAGATTAAGTCCGGTAACTCTGTATCCAGTAAGCGGAGAAGGCTCAACTCTAAGATTGTCAAAATGAGTCGTTGTAGCGGGCACATATACTTTTAACGTTGCGCTGTCGGTTACCGTTGTCCTATTATCTATTATGGCAGATTGATAATTGACACCGTTAATAAATACCTTCACACTATAAACTATCGCAACTATCTCGAAACTTATATTTACGTCATACTGACCTTTAATATAATTTTCTTTGCCGGCAATAAGCCTGTCTACAACGGGTATTCTTATGCTATATGAATAATAAGGCATACTATAGCCGTCGCTCTTTCTCTGAGCGTTGTAGGTAAAATAGTCATTTATAATATACGGCGTCTTGAAAGCATCGTACTCAAGACCGTTCAGGGTGAGTTTTGAAAGCATATAGCCGTTGGGCACGTCAAAGGTATAAAGCATAAAACCGTGATGCTCGGCAATATAAATAGCTCCCGCGCTTGCCGGAGTTAGATTTTGGGCATACTGATAGTTGCCGTCACTAAGTATTATATTGTTGCCAAAAACATCTTTTACCGCCATATTTATAGAGGTATCGTTAGTAAGTCCCCCACGATAAACATCGGTTTTTACGGTATACGTTTTTACCACCACGGTAAAGGTCATTTCCAAATCAGTCTTAACATTATGCATTGCGATAGGGCTTGACGGATTATGGAAAGTAAAGCTTCTGCTGTCGTTATAGGTTTCGGTAAAGTTTATGGTATAAATTATCTCATTACCCTCTTGGTCAAGCACGGTTATCCAGCTGCCCGTGTCTTCGTCCCACCTAACGGCTCTTACCGTTACAAGCAGCTCCTTAATTTTGTAACCGTTCTTAGGTGTGATTATTGCGGCTATCTCGTCATAATATTTTATATCCAAAATATTTATATGTCCGCTTTCCCATGTGCCTGTGTTTATATTTGTCACAACGTTTGACGTAGGATAAGTATTGTTATATGCGTTAAGGGTAGTGCTAATATTATTTAGATTGCTTACGTTGTTGATAACATAGCGCAAACTAAATTCTTTCCTTACTAAATAAACAACCACGTCTATATTATTTTTTACTTCCACAATCTTTAACACATCCCTGCGTTCGTTTGTGTTTTGATTTATGGCGTTGTAATACATTTGCTCGGTAAGATTATTAATAATCTCGGGATCGGGATTTAGTATTACATAGTTATAAGGATTGGTTCCCCTCTTTAACGCTATAGCGTCAAGGTTATATCCATCCCCTTTAGTAATTTTTACATATGCGGCATCGCCCCAAGGTATTGTGTCGCCGCTCTCTTCTCTGACATTATTTGCGCTTTCGTTAACTATACTTTCGGCATAGCTTATCCTAGAAGTTACGCTATATCTTCTTATACGGAAGCTTACTCTTACGTTTATATCCCCGGTAACTGTAAGCCCTTGAGCGTAGTTTGCCCCGCCGTAGATTACCTCTCCTTCTACGTTGCCGTAAAAGTTTGTAATAGGCATTTCATTGGCGTACATATTGTAGAGATAATAGCCTGTAGTCCCAAACTTTGCCAATGCAATGAATTGCAGTTTTACTCCGTAATTCGCCGTTAAGGTAATTTTGTCGGCACCGAAAGCAAGCGCCGTTATTCCGTCCGTGTCCATATTCTTTATGGAAATATCCATATAGTTCTTAATAAGCGCGTTAGAAATTCTTCCGGTAAGGTTCTTGTCTATTACAGAGGTAGAATAAGTAATGGTATATGTTAAAATAGTATAAATTACCCTAATTTCGGTGTCTCTTGTCAAATTAACAAAATATTTGTTATCGAATACCAAACTCGCGCGGTTCTCTCCGTTTACGGTAAACGCCGTTCTCGCATAGCCTAATGTAGGCTGAACAAATGCCGTATACTGTATGCCGTGTTCTATATACAACGTAACAGCTTGTTCCCCTATCTTATATATATAACTGCCTGTATCGCTGTCATATGTTAAAGCTATATTGCTTAGTACATATTCAGTGCCCGATTTTGTGTAAATTTTGTTGTCTGGACGATAATAATACTTGTCGCCTTCTTGTGTCAGCATAATAACGTCGCTACCCACATAGCTTCGGTTAGTATAGCTTATATCCATGCTCCCTGTGCCTTGGGCAGACCCCAAAATCAAATCAATACTGTATAAATTACGCTTGAAAGTAACGTTAATAAGCTCAATATTTGCCGTTACACCCTCTTCAAAGCCCATAAATCTATTGAACCATACCGTGCCGCCTTTAGCGTTTACGATATTTTCCAAATCGGAAAAATATCTCGTTACCTCTTCGGTTTCTCCGCTGTAGGCAGATTTATATTTAATGAAAATACTATATACATAATATCCATTGCCGATAGTGGGTGTCAGGTCAAAGGAGAAATTACTTCCGTGTTCGATTCCGTTATAAACGTTGCCGCTTAAAGCATAATTTGCGGAAGTAAGCGTACCGGCTGCATTGTCCAGAGCAAAATTGTGTGATGCGTTTGTAAGCGTGTAAGTAAAACTATAACGGTTAATCTCATAAACTACTTTGACTATAGTTCTTTCCACTATTCCGCTATAGCTCGCTCCCACCTTTTTGCCCATATAAAGATAAGCGTCTGTAATATTGGCATTTATTGTATCGCTTTTTACTACGTAGTCGGTAATTAGCTCGCTATTAATATAAATCGCCGCAATGTGATAACCAACGTTTGCGGTCATTGTAATATTCAGGTTTTCTCCGTAGAAAGCTTTAGAAACCACACCCCTGCCGCTTACCGAAAGCACGGTGTTTCCATTAATACTACCTGCGTCCACAATAACGTCGTAGCTGTTTATTGCAAAAACCGCCTCTATATTTACGTCTTCGCTTGCAATAAAGCTGTATATTCCGTAATTGTATTTCTTTACGGCATTGTTGTAGCTAAGATTACTCCAGTTACTATTAGAAAAAGATATTTCCTCACCGTTTATTTTGAAGGAAGCTATGTAATTATTTTGCTCTGAGCTGACTATTACTTCTATTATTTCACCGTGATAAATAAAGCCCCCCATACCTAAGGTTCCTTTACCGGTTGACGACTTTTGCATATTATATCTGTTTTGAGAGGTAGATACAGTTACGCTTACCTCGCCCTGACTAAAATAATCGGCAGGAATAACAATATCCAACATCAAGCTGCCGGCATTTTGAGAATCAAACGGAAGAAGCTTAGGATCGCCGTACTCATCGTATCCGGTAATAGACACCGAAGTAATAGTATAGCCGGTATCGGCAATAACCTTCACTAAGTTTTCTGCGGTAATATCACAAGTTAAATATTGCGCGGAAACGCTCGCATTGGAAACAAATTCTTCTTGAATATTTACTGCGTATGTATCCGTTCCGCCGTTACTGTCGGCTTCCTTATTCATACACCAAAGCTCTATGCTAATATCCTCAACCATATTATTGACGATATATACATATGTTGTCATATTAAAATGAACTTCCTGCATAACGTCGTTAATAAGTAGTTTTGATATCCTCTTGCCCGCCGTAACTAAAGATATTTCGAAGACCTGCGCGCTGTGATATTCCATAACGAACGTATAAGAATTGTTTAATTTGCTGCCGTTTACGAACACCTCGGAATTTAACGATGAATTGTTTAAGAAGCTAGCCTTGTAGGTTATATCCTCATAAACGAATACCATATTTATATCTTCGGAAATTTCGGTAAAACTTATGCTGAAGGTGTCGCCGCGCTCTGCTGTATCAACAATTTGGAAGGCTCCGCCGTTTCTGTAATATCCAGTAATATAATATCCTGTAATAGGAGTGGCGGT
>SACC01000124.1 GCA_009928745.1 Clostridia bacterium | reverse complement strand
TGATGCTAATATTGACTTATATTTTATATTAATATATAATATAGCTGAAATAAAAGGAGAACCTTTATGCAAAAAACTTATTATTCAAAAAAGTTTTTATATGCCTGTATTTTTTGCGTGGCGCTCTTTATTATTGCTTTGCTTATTTATGCGCCAAGTATTTCAAGCAGTAGAGCAAGCGCTTTGGTTTGGGACGGCGAAGTAGCGACCTCTTATGCCGCCGGGGACGGCTCGCAAAGTACTCCTTATGAGATTGCAAATTGCAACCAACTTGCATTTTTGTCAGAGAATGTTAATCTAGGCAATGATTATTACGGCGTATACTTTATTTTAACAGATAATATTGAAGCAAACGACATAACAAATTTTGCAAATTGGGGAAATAATCCGCCTATTAACGTATGGTCGCCTATAGGGCTGTACGAGCTAGGCTCAAACTATCCTTTCCGTGGGAATTTTAACGGCAATTCAAAAACTATTAGCGGTTTATATTGCAATAACGATACAAACAGCGGACTTTTTGGACATTTGGGAGAGGATGCCGCTATCCGTGACCTTAGTATTAGTTACTCATATGTGAGCGCAATAAGCGATTCTGCAATATTGTCAGGCTTAATTAACGGCGCCGATATAACTAATTGTAGTGTCGGCGGAGTGGTTATGGGTAGGAACGGATTAGGTGAGGAAGTAGAATACAGTTCTCGCTTAGGAGGCATTTGCGGTTACGGCGAAGACGTTGATATTTCCGATTGCTTTTCAAACGCTTACGTTTCAGCAAACTCTTCGGCAGGCGGTGTAGTCGGGGAATTGTTTAGCGGAAGTATTACAACGTGTGAAAACGCAGGCGACATAGTCGCTGTAAATACATACGTCGGCGGTTTGGCCGGAAGTAGCTTAGGTGCTATTACCTCCTGTCTTAATTCCGGCGCTATTGCGGGAAATGACAATGTAGGCGGTATTGTAGGAGAAAGCGGAAATTTGGGAGTCGTTCAAAAGTCTTTAATGCTGGGAAGCATAAGCGGCGGAGAAAACGCTTTTTCCGTCGGTATGATAATCGGCAGCAACTTCGGCACTTTTAGCGACAACTTTTTTTATAAGGAAGATGACGTTTCTACCGCCGTTGGAGGAAGTACTGATTTTGCCGATGCGGGCAAGGACAGGCTAGGAATAGTGGGAAGCGCACTGCAGGCATACTTAGGGTCAGATTGGACATATACTCCAAAATCAGGTATTATTTATTATTTCCCAAGCATTAACGGGCGTCTTTATAGTTTTGAAGCTTATCTTATTTCACTTTACTCCGAAGAACAATTATACAAGAGTGTGCTATTTAATGCCGATGAATATACGCTTCTGCCGACAATAACTTTGCAAGGCTATACTACCTCTTGGCAAACAGATACCGAGGCAAATGATTGGGGCAGTCAAGTTATCGGAATAACGCCTACAAGCGATACAAATTTATATTTACGAAAAATACTAAACGCGCCTTATTTTGAAACGGTAAGCAGCGACATAAATATAACATACGACGGACAATATCATGGATTACAAGCAGTTGCCTTGTCTGATGCGGGAAGCGCAGTTGTTAACTATCAATGGTATTATTCTTTGACGGAGAGCGGAGAGTATCAAGCATTAACCTTTGAAGTAACTTCCGAGTATTTGGTAAAGAACCATAATGAGAGCGGATTTTATAAGTGCGGTGCTTACGTAACCGATGGGGATTATGTATCCGAAGAAGCGCGAACAAGCCCTATTGAGGTTGTCATTGCCAAGGCAAACGCTTCCGATTTGGTCGTGCCTGAATTAAGCGTGCTTACAGGAGTATACGATGTAAGCAAAACTTTGGCTGATTATTTACTGCCGACTGACTTTTATTGGACAGACCCGAATATTGTGCCTTCCTGCGACAGAAATTATTATGACGGAATTAACGACGGCTACTTAGCTTATTACAATCCCGATTTTGACAATTATACAAGTCACAGCCTAAAAGCTTACATAAACTTGGACAAGGCGGACTACATAGGCATAACGCATTCTAGTTTTGACGGAGTTTACAGCCCGACACAAAAGTTATCTGACTTTGATTTGAACACTAACTTTTATTGGGTAGACCAAGATATTATTCCTGTAGTAAAAACTACGCTTTATAGCGCAATTTATAACGCTGATGATATAAATTATAACGATTTTTCTTTGCAAATTACAATAGAGCTAGACAAAGCCGAATATGAGGGTATAACCCATGTGCCTATGTATGGGGTATACGACAAAAACAAAATCCTCGCCGATTATTCTCTATATAATAGCTATTACCGTTGGGAACAGCCCAGCACAGTGCCTGCCACTCTTACACAAAGCTATAATGCGCTTTACAATGCCGATAGTGACAATTATTATGATTTTGAAATAGTTATTGCTCTTACTTTAACTAAGGCAAATCCTCAAGTAGTGCCTGCTTTTGATACCGAAGGGAAAATATTTGTCAACGGAGAATTACCGTCAATCAGCATAGAAAGTTCGGATACGGAAGGGAGTATTGGTTGGGAAGAGTACACATTGGTTGAGGGCGAAAACACATATTATTGGGTATTCACTCCTGTTGATACTAATAACTACAAAGTTTTAAGAGTTGGAGTGGAGTTTAATATTCTTGTGTTTGCCGTAGAAAAAATAGAAATTATTACCCCTCCGACATTAACTATATATCATGCTTTTAATACAGTAAATACTGCGGGAATGGTTGTATACGCTTATTACAACGACGATACGTCCGAAGAAATATATGATTATTATATAGAATACGAGAACGGCAGCTCCTTTACTTACGGAGATACAAAGTTTTACGTTGCATATCAGGAAGGCGAAAATACTTTCCGTGACGAGCAGAGTGTAACGGTAAACAAGTTAGAAATACCTATTCCAAGTTTGCAGCAAACCTATTATTATAATGGAGCGAGCCAGAATCATGATTTATTAGATAGCGATTATTACGGTATCACCAGAGAAAGCTATACAAACGCAGGCATTTATTACATAACGGTATCCCTAAATGACAAGGATAATTATCGTTGGGAAGGCAGTGATTCAGCCGATAAGAGCATTGAATGGGTAATAAATAAAAAAATTGTTACCACCCCGAACATTACCGGCGATTATTATTACAACGGATTACTACAGGAGGCAAACGTTGTTACAAATACCGAATATATCGTATATAATAACCAACAAAAAGAATCAGGGACATATACGATAATTGTAGTACTAAAAGACAAAGACAATTATTGTTGGGACGGCGGCTTGAGTGAAGACCTATCACTTATATGGACCATACAAAAATACTATGTGGACTTTCCAACTTACACAGAATCGAACTTTGTCTATGACAATACCCCACATAAAGCGGTAATAACTGCAAGTAACGTATATAATATTTTTTACGATACTTACATAAACGCAGGGGATTATATTGCAGTGGTTGTACTAAAAGATAAAAATAATTATTGCTTTTCTGACAACAGTATTAATGATTTGGAATATCCTTTTTCGATAGCAAAAAGGGAGGTTATTACTCCCGTGCTAAGCGGAGAGTATACCTATAACGGAATTACGCAAAAAGCCAATATATCCCCCGATAACGACTGGTATATAATCACGGGCGATGAACAGACAAATGCCGGCACCCATACAATAACTGTTAGTATAGACACGGCTAATTGTGTATGGTCAAGCGGCGGAAGCGAGGCAAAAACCTTTGATTTTGTTATAGCCAAATTAAAAATAACAAAGCCTGTTTTGAGCGGAAACTATACTTATAACGGAGATGAGCAAGAAATTGACTTTCCTTATAATTTCTATTATTCGGTTGACGAGGAAGAGCTCAGCTTTATTAATGCAGGCAGTTACAGAGTTTATGTCACGTTAAACGACGTAAGTAATACCGAGTGGTTAGGCGGGGGAGAAAGAGTAATATATATTAATTACGTTGTGGGAAAGAAAGCAATTCAAAGAAGCGTTTTTGAAGAGGCAACTTTTACTTATACCGGAAGCGAGATAATTTATATGCCGGTAACAGATACCAATTTGTATGTCATAAATAACAATAAAAATACAGTTGTGGGTAGTTATACCGCTACTGTGCAGCTTAGATATCCAAATAACTATATGTGGGCGGACGAGAGTGATGCGCCGATTAACGCGCAATGGTCTATTGCCCGTCAAATTGTTACCAAGCCTACTTTGGCAAAGGATAATTATTATTTAGGATATGAACAAACCGCGGCGATTCCTGAAGACACAAGATATAGTCTTTCGGGATACAAAGCTACAAACGTGGGAACCTATACTGCAATAATAAGCTTAAAAGATACGACTAACTACATTTGGTCTGACAGCACCGATAATAACTTTAGTATAAGTTGGAAGATTTTGAAGGCGCCTATAGCAAAGCCTTCGGCAGGCAACAATTTAGTTTATAACGGAATAACACAAAAATATATATTGACAGAAAACGACGCTTACTCAATCAGCGGAAACACAGCTAAAGACGGAGGAGAGTATACCGCTACCGTCAGCTTAATAAATAAATCGAACTATGAATGGACTGACGGCACTACCGAAGATTTGTATTTTGTTTGGAATATTTATTATGTAAGCGCTGAGAGCGAGAACGGCGAAAGCTATATTACTTCTTTTGGCAGTGACGGAGTAATATATCCGCCTATAAAGGAAGGATATATTTTTGAAGGCTGGTACCTTAGCAGTGATTTTTCGGGAGAAAAAATTACTTCTGTTGCCGACATAAGCGAGGATACCGTGCTCTATGCCAAATGGACAAGTATTACTTTGGTTGACGAAATTGTAATAGATAATAAAAGTCCGTTGTCGGTAAAAGCCATTGTGGGGATATCTGTTGGCGGAGTGCTTACTTTGCTAGCCGCCGCTATATTTATATTTACATTTATAAAAAGAGGAATAAGAAAATGACGGACAAAGGATTATTAAGTACAGAAAAGTTGCAAGAAATGGAAGAAACAATGGTGGGAATGGGACCTAGGCTAACAGGAAGCGCCGCTCACGAACAGTTCATTGACTACATTGCCAAACATATGACCGATTTAGGTTATGAAATTATTGAAGACCATTTTACATTTAAGCGG
>SACC01000123.1 GCA_009928745.1 Clostridia bacterium | reverse complement strand
CTTTATGCCTGATAGCCACAGCCCTTGTCGCTGCAGACAGTTTGGCCGGTTTTATCTTTTATGAGCAGAGAACCGCAATCAGGGCATTTATCGCCGGTCGGCTGTCCCCAATAGGCGTTCTTGCAATCAGGATAATTGGGACAGGCAAGGAACTTTCCGAATCTGCCCTCTTTAATTACCATTTTGCTGCCGCATTTTTCGCATACGACATCACTTTCTTCATCGGCAAGCTTGACTTGACTGCCATCACGGTGCGCTTTAAGCACTTTCGTAATGAATTTTGGATAAAAATCTTTTATTAACAGCTGCCATTCTCTGCCGTCTTCTACCCCGTCAAGCTCTTTTTCCATATTCGCGGTGAACTTCAAGTCAATTATATCCTCAAAATACTTTTTAAGAGTGTCTATGACCGCTTCGCCAAGAACTGTGGGTACCATATATTTACCCTCTTTTTCGGAGTATGTCCGTTTTGCCAACACGCTGATAATTGAGGCGTACGTGCTAGGTCTGCCAATGCCGTTTTCTTCCATACCTTTTACAAGACTCGCTTCTGAATATCTCATAGGCGGCTTAGTGAATTTTTGTTCGTAAACCAGTTTTTCAAGCTCCAGCTTCTGTCCCTCTTTAATATCTGGAAGGGTAGCAGAATTTTCCTCGTCGTCACCGTTACTTACCAAATCAGCGTATACCGCGGTATATCCTGCGAACTTGAGCACTCTGCCTTTAACCGCATAGCCGTATATATTGCCGTCATTGCCGCTTACCGCGATGTGCGCCACAAGGGTGTTATAGAGCGCCGCCGCCATCTGGCTTGCCACGAATCTGTCATAAATCAATTTATAAATATTGTAATGGTTCTTTGTAAGTTTGTTACGCAAAGAATCGGGAGTTACCTCAAGCGATATCGGACGAATTGCCTCGTGCGCATCCTGAGAAGAATCTTTTTGCTTAAACTTGTTGGGGTACTTGGGCAAAAAACTATTACCGTATTTTGCATTGATATAGTCGCGCGCTTCATACATTGCGTCGTCTGATACTCTTACCGAGTCAGTACGAATATAAGTCACCAACGCAACATGCCCTTCGCCCTCAATCTCAAAGCCCTCGTATAGCTGTTGAGCAATCTGCATTACCTGCGGAGCTGACATTGAGAATTTGATGGTAGCGTCCTGTTGCAGAGTTGAAGTTGTAAAGGGAGGTTGCGGCATCACTTTTTTGACCGCTTCTTTTATATTGTCAACTAAATACTCACTTTTTTCTGTTGCGTTAAGGATAACATCAAGCGTCGCTCTATCGGGTATTTTTATTTTTTTGCCGTTAATGTCCTCAAAACCTGCCTTGAATTTTTGTCCTGCATCTTTTAAATGCGCGAACAAATTCCAATATTCTTGCGGAACAAATTCTCTTATCTCGCGCTCTCTGTCAACCAACATACGCAATGCGACCGACTGCACTCTGCCTGCGCTAAGTCCCGACTTGATTTTTTTTGATAGTATCGGAGATAATTTGTAACCTACCAGTCTGTCCAATACTCTTCTTGCCTGCTGCGCGTTCACGAGGTTCATATTGATATATCTCGGTATTGATATTGCATTGTTGACGGCTTTCTTGGATATTTCGTTGAACACTATTCTGATTTCGCCGTCAGGAATTCCTAAGACGGTTTTCAAATGCCAGGATATCGCCTCTCCCTCTCTGTCAGGATCGGTTGCGAGATATACTATTTCCGCATCCTTAACAAGAGACTTCAACTCTGCAATGGCTTTCTTTTTGTCGTCGTTAATCACGTATTCGGGTTGAAAATTATTCTCTATATCAATTCCCAACTTTTTTTGAGGTAGGTCGCTTATGTGACCACCCGAGGCTTTTACCCTATATTCTTGTCCTAAGTATTTGCCAATGGTTTTTGCCTTTGACGGTGATTCTACTATAACTAATTTCATTAATCCTCCTGTCAGATTCCGTAATAATTGCCATATAGTTTTTTTATAATTCCGAGTAATTCCATTTTTGCGAGCAACGGGCTCAGCTGTATTATGGACATCCCCGTCAATTGTATTAATTGTTCTATGTGTAATTCTTCTTTTTCTAGCGCGCCGACTATCTGAGCCTCCACAAAATCAAGCTGCATTTCGCTGACTTCCTCTATTGCGCTTTCCATATTGTAATCCCTCAAAATGTCATTGACATTTGTGGTAATCGCTCCCTGCAGCATTTTCAGACGGTCGTTAGCGCCCTTGCTTGCCTTGCTATAAATATTGCCAGGCACGATATATATGTTTTTGTTCTGCTCAACCGCATGGTTAATTGTTATCAGAGAGCCGCTGTTTTCGCCCGCTTCCGTTACCAGCACGCCTTCGCTGATACCGCTGATTATCCTGTTGCGTTCGGGAAAATTGTATTGCTGTACCCCGACGCCGAGTTTATACTCTGATAATAATAAGCCTTTCTCCGCAACCTCTAAGAACAATGCTTTGTTTTCAGCCGGATATACCTTATCAAGTCCCGAGCCTAATACGCCTATTGTAGGCTTATTAAAGTTAAGCGCGGTACGGTGCGCGGTCGAATCTACTCCCCTAGCCGGTCCGCTTACTATCGTAAAGCCTTTTGCCGCAAGCTCGGTTGTAAAGTTCTCCGTCACATCCTTTCCGTATCTTGTAGGCTCGCGTGTCCCAACTACTGCGAAACATCTGCTGTTCAATAACTCCACTCTGCCTTTTGCGAACAATACTATAGGCGGATTAAATATTTCGTTCAGCAATTCAGGATAATTGTCCGACGCCATTGTAACTGCGACGATGCCAGCTTTATCCATCTGTTCAATGTGCTTATCAATAAAGTCTTCATTGGCGGTCAAAAGCAGGGATTCATAACTTTCTTCGCTCAGAAGCTCGGTTAGCTTTGCGCCGTATTCGGGCAATCGTCTCCACAGTTCATAAGGCTCGCACAAGGCAAGCAACTTGTGCTTCTTGGCAAGAGCTATATCTTGAACCGCAAGCCATATTAACGCTTTTTCTTTTCCGTTGTAACTCATCTGCTCCAATATTTCCTGTCAAGCGAACGGTATTGTATCGCCTCAGCAAGATGCCTTGACAGCACCTTCTCCGAATTCTCCATATCCGCAATTGTGCGGGCAACTCTAAGTATTCTATAGCTTCCTCGCGCTGATAAGCCTAATTTGTTAAAGGCAATCTCCAGCAACCCTTCTCCGTCTTTGTCAATCGCGCAATATTTCTTTATCTGGCGGTTGTTCATCTCCGAGTTAGTGTATATGCTCTCGCCCGCATATCTAGTATGTTGCGCCGCGCGCACCTGCATAACCCTCTTTTTGATATCGGCGGAGCATTCTGCCGCCGTTCCCTTAGAAAAGTCGCCGAAGCTGATATTATCCACTTCTATCTGTATATCTATTCTGTCCAATAGCGGTCCCGATATTTTGTTGATATAATTGTTTATCTGCTGGCTTGAACAGGTACATTCGTTGTTTTTACTGCCAAAGTTGCCGCACGGGCAAGGATTCATACTTCCTATAAGCATAAAATTGGCAGGATATTCCACTGTCTGCAATATTCTTGATACGGTTATTACGCCGTCCTCCATTGGCTGGCGGAGCGCTTCAAGCGCGCGGCGATTATACTCGGGCACTTCGTCAAGGAACAGCACTCCATAATGAGCTAGACTCACTTCTCCGGGCTTTGCCTTGCGGTCGCCGCCGACAAGCGCAGGTATGGTTGCCGAATGATGTGGCGTGCGGAAGGGTCTGACATTGATTATTCCCTTGCTTGCGTCCAATAGCCCTGCAATAGAGTGTATCTTGGTTATTTCCACAGCCTCGTCGAAAGTCAGATCGGGCATTATGGTCAACACACATTTTGCTAGCATAGTTTTGCCGGTGCCGGGAGGACCTATCATCAATACGTTGTGACCACCGCTTACGGCAATCTCAAGCGCTCTTTTTGCGTTAGCTTGTCCGTTGACTTCGGAAAAGTCATAGCCGTATTTATTATTAATAACCGCGCTGTTATATATGCGATGCTCAATCTTTTCTATAACTTTTATTCCGTCAAGATGAGCGCATACTTCGCTTAACGAGTTGGCGGCGTATACTTCGATACCCTCAATATAGCTTGCCTCATTACCGTTGCCGCAAGGTATAATAAATTTTGTGTACCCTGACTGCATCCCCGAGATAAGTATGGGCATTATGCCGTTTACCTCACGCAGCGAGCCGTCTAGCGACAACTCTCCCACGAACACATATTCTTTTGCATTATCCGGCGTTATTTGCTCTGACGCAATCAGTATCGCTATTGCTATCGGAAGATCGAACCCTGCGCCCTCTTTCTTGGTATCGGCGGGAGCAAGATTAATTGTAATGCGTTTAATCGGAAAAGCCAGTCCGCTGTTCTTAATGGCTGAACGCACGCGGTCTTTTGCCTCTTTGATAGCCGTATCGGGCAAGCCTACCGTATCCATACTGGGGATACCTGCATTGATATCCGCCTCAATATCTACCGGATAGCCTTCCAGTCCGCGCAATGCAAAACTTTTTACTTTTGATAACATATTATCTTCCTAACTGTATATTATTTTGGCGCTACTGTTGTATCTGCGGCAGCTTTTTTCTTTGTGAATAATTCCTTGATATACTTAAAATAACACTTGTCAATTTTGGGTATATCGCATTTCCTGTCCATAAAGCATATTGTTGTTACTACGTAAGTGAAATATAGCGTGAGCAACACTGCAAGCGCGCTGAACACTATCAAAACAGGGTCAGTGCCGCTGATTACGACATTGGCTATTGTATTGAAGCCGCCCTTGACATATCCGCCGATATGCAACACATAAGCCGAATTAAGCGCAACTAGAGAACTAAAGCCGATAAAGCACAACAGGATACGGTTTTCATTAGCCAAAATTGCATACATATACATCAGCAGTAAGGCGGGAGCAACGAACCATATACTCATTCTTACGCTGAACATATAAATAAATACGAACACAAACGATGCAAGCAACATCATATCCATTCTGTTACGGCACTTAATATAAGCGATAACGCTGTATAACATGGCAGCCGCTGACAAAAGCGCGCCCATAACAATGCCGGCGGTATTCGCAGTCTGTCCGTTAAATGTTGTAAGACCGTAGATGTTGAATACATTTGCGG
>SACC01000122.1 GCA_009928745.1 Clostridia bacterium | reverse complement strand
AGTCAAGTTCTTATGTTGGAGTCCTAAATCGGGCAAAAGACATCAACGGCTTGTATCAGGACGATAACGAAAACGGATACACTTACAGAAACTACGAAGACAATTTGCTTATCGGCGGCTTGGATCATCGCACCGGAAGACTGGACGACAAAGATAAATACTCAACGTTATCGGAGAGAGCGGGAGATAAAAAGCTCGCTGGCGATATGACGCATTACTGGTCGGCTAACGATTGTATAACCTTTGACGCTCTGCCCTTCATCGGCTACTACAGTAAATGTTCCAAGGATATATTTATTATTAGCGGCTTTAATAAATGGGGAATGGCTAACGCAATGGTGGGCGCATCATTGCTTTGCGATATGATATACTGCAACCATAATAAGTACGAAGCGCTGTTCAGTCCGCAACGCAGACTGCCTTTTAATTGCGATTTTTTACGGAACGCCTTATGCGTAGTCAAGAATCTGGTAATCAAACCGCTGTTGCTTCCTTGTAGAAGCTACGAAAGTCTTAACCTGGGCGAAGGTGATATAGTAATGTACCACGGCAGAAAAAGAGCCGTGTACAAAGACGAAAACGGCGAATTGCACATTAACAAGCCGCTTTGCGCGCATCTCAAATGTCAACTCCAGTTCAATGCAGTAGACCGCACCTGGGATTGTCCGTGTCACGGCTCGCGCTTTGATATCGACGGCAATGTAATGACTGCTCCGTCTGTAAAAAATCTGGAGAAGATAGATAGTAAAAAATAATATAAGCGCTACTGCGGCGGAATACTACAAAAATATAGATTCACTATAATGTTTTCCTATTTCGCCGTCCAAATATTTAAGGAATCAATGAATAAATTCTATGAATTTATTCATTGTTTTTAAGTTGAATCTACAAAACCGTTTAAAGAACCTTGGTGGATTAATGATTACAAAAGCAATTATATCCATTGAATAATCGTAAAATATTTCATTGAATAATGGCGCAATACTTGATATTTTTGTATAAAAAGTAAAAATCATAACCATAATAATAACATTATTATTAGGAGGTAAATATGGCAACACAAATAGCAGTTAAAAATCTGCAAGGTCTTAATGACATTTTAGACGCGGAAAAGTTGAATTATGAAAAGCTGGAGATATATCTGTCTGCAGCAAAGAGCGAGCCTTTGAAGCAACTAATTACAAGCTTAATTGAATCAGGCAAAGCGCATTACGGGGCGGTTTATAATTATCTAAAATCGCATCAAGCATAAGGGGGAAAGTATGAAAAGCCAACTTAACGACGAACAAATAATTAAAGATATCTTAGCTACCGATAAAAGTCTTGCAAAACTATATATGAACGCAATACTTGAGAGTAGCTGTCCGAAGATGAGAAAGGTACTGGGTGATGTTCATATGGATATAGCCAACAACCAATTTGCCTGCTTCAAGTATATGGAGCAAAACAACCTTTATCCGGTAGAGTACGCCGAAACAAAAAAGATAAAGGAAGCAATCAGCAAATTCGCTGTATTATAAATAATACCTTAAAAAAATACCCGCATTGCGGGTATTTTTATATTTTACTAGTTTAAAACAAAATATAAATCCTTCTGTTTTATAAGTAGCGGTTTAGTTCTGAATAACTACTTAATTATGCCGGAATAGCGGCTAATTGCACTGCAAGCGCCTTATAAAAACTGTTTACATTCTTAAGATGACCGACGCTATTTATATGATCTGTATTATCCAATAGTCCCATGTAATTCCATTTTCCTGATTGCGCTTTGCCGTTATAATTAACGATCATATCCTTTGAACCAAGTTTTGGACCATTTTGGGAAACGGTATTGACAACGCCGTCATTAGGGAACCATTTTTTATCAATAACCGGACGGTTGGAAGTCTTTCTTGTATAGCTACCCATCAAAAGTGCGGTAGGATAGAAAACTATCGTTGTGCTTAAGTTAGGTAAATGTTTGTCACTTAATAATGCTTTGTGCGTTGAGCAGGTAGCCCATGAAAAATAGTATACATTCGGTTGCGCTTTTACCCATGAGTTTAGTTCTTGCGCGCCGTCGGTGCTTAAATCCCAAGTGCTAAAATCTTTTGTATTTGACCAGATTGGACTTTTCCATACGCGCTCAGCATATTTTGAATAGCTTTCATTCGCGTTCCTCTTTAGTCCCCATTGGTCTAGTTTAAAATCATATAAAGCGCCGTTTCCGATACCTGCTATTGCGCCTACTGCAGAGAGCAAAGATTTTGCAAGCTCTAACAATTTAGTCTGATCCGCCATTGTTGTGCCGTCATTAGGAGTAGCTATAGTCGTTACACTATGTACCCAAGAATTACCGCCTTTAAATAATGGACTAAGATTCTCGGGAGTTGCAGCTTTTTCTTCTTGTGAGCCTTGCTCTAATAGCTGCACTAGCATGCGCGCGGTTTGACCACCCATACTATGACCTACAAGATGTATTTTGTTTACCTTACTACCTACCGTCTTGCCCCAATCCTTATATATACCCGGATATGTTCTACCGTATCTAGCGTGACCGTACTTCTCAGAATGAGCTTTACCGTAATCAACCGTTCCGCCCATAATATACGCGTACAATTCGCATGTTCTATCCCAGTTGCTGGAGAACGGACCTACGGCAACGGCGTATGTTTTGAGTCCTGCGTTGGTCATTACTTTCTCAACATCTGCGAAACCGCCCCAATAATTGTAACCCAGCATCTCATCATTGCCCCATCCGGCGAATCCATGCACAAGGACAACGGGATATTTGTTATTGCTTTGAGTCGCCGCAACAGCTACATTAGGCTGCGCAAACAGCAATAGCATAACCACTGCAAAAGTGCAAACCATTAATGCTTTTAAGATAGAATTTTTGCTCATACGATACTCCCTCTTATTAATTTAGGTGTAAACTGATTGATAATTTGGCTTAACATTGTCTGAATCTTATAAATAAAGATTCTTATACTTAATATAATATATTTATAAAATATTACATTTTGTTAATAATGTCAAGACAATTTTTGGTAAAGCATTAATTGAGGTCAATATGAAAAACCAGCTGTACGAATTACCAGTACTGCGGAAACATTTATATAATTAGTTAATCTTCATCCACTTGTCTAAAATATTATCTATGTCTATAAAGTTTAGAGTATCTAAATATATAGCCCCGATCATCGCCTCAACAGCGGTAGCTATGTATTTATGAGGATTGTTATTGTTAGTTTTCTTATTATAATCGTAATTTTTAATTATATTTACGTTGGTTTTGTCAAAACGCATATACTCTAAAAGCCCATAACTCTTCGCAACTTTAGTTACTAGGAATTCGTCCTCTTCATATTGCTTTTTGTGTTCGGAAAGCTTATCGACTTTATCAAGAAATTTGTATGTTAATCTTAACTTAATTATCGCATCGCCGAGCGTTGCCAAATCCCTATTTATATCTTTATCTGTCAAAGAAGTATTACTGTTTTTACATGACCTATCAGTCAAAGCCCTAATGATATTCTCACTTTGCTTCTCATTTTTTAAGTATTCTCCGAATTCCATGCTAACCTCTAGCGTTCTATTTCTATTATTTCCATAGGGTGTATCAACACTTATATCCATATATAATAATTCCTTTATTCATATAAAAACTTTCAATTTTAATTAGTTCTTATAAACAATGATACCTTTTTCTGCATTAATCATTTTAATAAATATGCAACGAACATCCGCTCGGCGACAAGCAGCTGTCAGCATCTAATATTATTCATTTATAATAACGGTTAATGTATCTTCCGATGAATTTCCATTAATATCTACTATAATAATTGTATAGCTTCCTGAATCCAAGAGCGTTCTCCAAGAAATCAATTTGTTCTCGCTGTCATAAATGCTCATACTTTTTATCATTTCATTATCGCTGATTTTATAGTAATTAAATAGAGTTCCCGCCATTGGTCTTTCCTCAAAAGTTAATATTTTACTAACGCCCGTAAATAGCATCTCGGGAGGTTCTTTATCGTTGACAATGGCTCTTATATACATATTTCCTTCTTGATAATAAACTGTATAGGATGTCTGATAGCCCGTTTGTGTGTCAGCGATGTTGAAGTGCTCATAAGAAAGAGTAATTTGACTTAAATCGCTTACGATATATTCTTTTTCGTTTAATTTTTGTGTTAATGCAATAGCCAATTTATAATTACCTTGCTTTTCAATTATCAAATTATTAAAATCATATACTCCGCTATAATCATAATTCGTTTCAGCGCCTTCATAGTTGACATAACAATCTGCAAGAATATATGAATAATTACCGTCTTGAATTATGAGACTCAAAGAATATTCAGAATCTTTCTTTAGAAGTATTGACGGCGTTATCTTTCCTTTTATTGAAAATGATATAAGACCGTTTTCTATTGTGGCGACATTTTCATCATCATTAATAGAAATATATGCTGATATTGCAGATACACTTGCTTTAATATCTATAATTTTTGATTTTTTGTATTCTTTTAAAATATCGTCTCCTCGATCCCTCAAAGTAAATTTATCTATAAAGTTTATGGATAATGTATCAATAAAATCATCAAATTCGTTTTCAAAGATAAAATTACCGAAAATATAGTATTTATTACTGCTATTCTTATAGTCATTGATCAATTCTTCATCAACGCCAATATTATAAGCTGCTTTAGTAATATTATGTAACAGAATATTATAAACTGAATCTATTTTATCCGAATCATCAAAGAAATCATTGGTAAAATAATTTTGTCTCTGCACCGTATCGTCAGAAATAAAGTGATCGCAGTGCTCACATATTCCTTCTTCTTGAGCGCAATTTCCACACATGTAATTGTTTCTATAAGCAATGCTTCTATGTTGAGTAATAGAATTAAAGAGTATGTCGCCGCAAGTATCGTAATTTAAACTTCTATAAGCGCTAGAGTTTAAAAATATATTTTGTTCATTCGCATAATCATACGCGGTTGAGTAAATTAATCTATCGTCACCGATTTTGTTATAGAGCCTAACATAAGTGGTTGCAGGCCAATTGGAATAAAAGGTTGGCAGACTTTGATCAACCATTAATAAGCTGATTGCATTATTATTGGAATAATCTAATTGTATAAAAGAGCGAATTGCCCCATAAGGGTTATTGTTATCAAGATAATGTGCTCCCGCATAATC
>SACC01000121.1 GCA_009928745.1 Clostridia bacterium | reverse complement strand
ATATGAAGCCTTTGATAACCTGCCATTATACAGCCTCCGTTTATTATATGTGATAATTCATTATATATCAGACCGGTAAAAAGTCAAGCTATTAAACAAATTTACAAGATATCGAGCAATTTATTGTATAAATATACTCTTATATTGACAAAATAGCACAACACAATGTTTAATTATAAAGTATTGTTGGGATTTTGTATATATTTATAATTATATATTGCGTTTTTCAACACCTCGAAGTGAACGCTTTTGAATAATGAAGCAGTTTTAGTTGCATTTAACATTGTTTATTTAATTCCTGACAAGATTTCGGCCGTTCTTTTTTTTACGATATAATACTGCATAATACGTCAAGAACCTTGAAAATAAAGGAAAACAGAGATTAAATAATGAAATTTGAACACGGCTGTGATTATAAGATTTACATAATTTTATCCTGAAAAACAAGCGGTTTCGACGTAAAATAAAACATTAAATATTAACTTTATTTGATTTTCTTATTGACACGGCGGAAATTTATGATATAATCTATTTAAATCAGTTTAATTTTTGCGCAAAATCACCAACAATATGAATTTTAAGGAGGCAAATTATGTACAAAAAGATCCTTGCCAGTGTTTTGGCGCTTATATTTGTATTTTCGTCTCTCATCCTTGTTTCTTGTAAAGAAACCGGTGATGACACGAGCAAAGAAGTAAGCGGTCAAACCAGCGGCGATGAAAGTGTCCCGAGCGTACTTGACGACGGGAAGATGTATACTTTCCGTGAGTATACAAGCTCAAACCCGCAGAACTGGAACCCTCATACTTGGGAAACCAACGGCGATTCCTACATAGCTACCTATGCGGAAATAGGCTTTGTCGATGCTATTTACGATTCCTCAAAGGAAACGTTTAAATGGTATTTTGAGATGGCTAAAAACATTGTAGATGTAACCGACACGGCAGCTACATATGGACTCAATCCTGCGGATTGGGGTGTAGGCGAAAACACAAAAGGCCGCATATGGCTCTTTACCCTTAACGAAAACGCAAAATGGGCTGACGAAGCCGGCACTGTTATCAACGCCGACACCTATGAATACTCTCTCAAAGCCCTTCTTGATCCCGAAATGCAGAACTACCGCGCAAATAACTTTTATTCCGGCGACGCGTCCATTTATGGCGCACGTAGTTATTTTTCCGGCGGAGTAGTTACCACTTATAAAGCACTTGAAGATTTAGGCTATGAATTTGCCGAAGATGTTGAAGATGATGAAGTTTTTGTCAATATGTGGGGTTTCTGGGGCCTTGAAGGCGCCGTTGACGCCGATGGCAACGAATGCCCTGAATTCGTCAGCATCACCGACGAAACTCTTTACCGCGACGCAGCTGTAGAAGACGAAGAAGATGAAGAAGCATGGGTTTCCGGTAAATACATTTTTGATACCTATCTTTCGGAAACAGGAGCATATTCTTCTTATGCCGCTTCATACCTCGCAATTCCCCAGCTTTCTACTGGCGACGGCACCTGGGATAAAGTCGGATTTAAGAAAATAGACGACTATTCTTTCATCTATATTACCGAAAACACCATTTCTCAATTTTATATGAACACCGCAATGACTTCTAACTGGATTGTTTATGAAAGCCTTTATGAAGCAAACAAGCAGACAGTCGGCAGTCTTATCGTAACATCCTACGGAACAACGGCTGATAACTATATGTCCTTCGGTCCGTATAAGCTTACTTCCTTTGAAAAAGACAAGCAGCTTATTTTCCAAAGAAATGAAAACTGGTACGGTTATCGTGACGGTTATCATCCCGGACAGTATCAGACAGATAAGATTATCTGCGACGTTATACCCGAACACACCACTCAGCTTATGAAATTTGAAGCCGGCGAACTTGACTCCATTGAACTTGATGCCAACGATATGAAAAATTACAAATTCGCCGAAAACCTCCTAAAGACAGACCAAACATACACATATAAGTTCTTCTTTGCTACGGACAAGACAGTGCTTCAGACCCTTTCTGCAAACGCTTCTTCTTCGAGCAAGTCTGTCAACAAGGTTATTCTTTCATATGACAAGTTCAGAGAAGCTTTCTCCTTTGCCATCGACAGAGGCGACTATGCTCAGAAGGGCACAGCTGGACAAAAGCCCGCTTTAGGACTTATTAACGCTCTTTATTATTACAATGTTGAAAATGATCCCGAATCCATTTACAGAAAGACCGACGAAGCCAAAAAGGTTATAGTCGACCTTTACGGTGCGGAATACGGCGAAGGCAAAGAATACGCTACTCTTGACGACGCGTATAACCGCATTACGGGATTTGACCTTGACAAAGCAAAAACTCTGTTTACAGAAGTATATAACGAAGCAAAAGGCGAAAACGACCTTACCGATACGGATGTATTTGAATTTACCTGCTCAGTCGGAGCAAACGCTTCCCTCACAGAAGAACAGAGTACCCGTCAGGGCTTGATCCAAGGCTATCTGGATGCCGCAACAGAAGGCACTCCTTTCGCAGGTAAGATCAAGATAACCTTCACTACATCGGCTAAGAGATATGACGATGTTGCAGACGGTATCAACGAAATGGCTATGGGCGCTTGGGGCGGAGCTGCTTTCTATCCGTTCTCCCTCATACGCTGCTATACCGACCCCGATTACGCTAAGATTCATGAAGGCTGCGGTTTCGATCCGACGACTGAAACGGTTGATATCGAAATAAACGGAGCTAAGGTTACTAAGACATATCAGGCATGGGCAGCTTCCATTCAACCTGGCGGAGATTATTACGATGCTGACGGTAATTATGCCACGATGCTCAAGATTCTTGCCGCTCTTGAATACAGCATACTGAAGGGCTATCACCTCATCGTTCTCACCAGTGATGTTGTCGTATCGATTTATTCCGATAAGGTTACATATGCTACTACCCAGTATAACATTATGTACGCCTACGGCGGTATTCGTTTCATGACCTTTAATCACGATGACACCGATTGGGCTGCGTATATTGCCAACAGCGAAAACAAAGCATATTCATAATTAATAAACGGTAATTAAACATTAAACAAGCATAAACAACGCTGACAAACAGGGCGTATAATATACGCCCTGTTTGCTTAGTTGACCTGTTTGGGTTGTTTTATGTATTTTGTTTTTCAAATGACATTCAGGGCTTTCAACAATGCCCTTTTTTCTACATTTTGTGTAACATCCTGTCATAGCATGTATAATAAAGGGTGTAATTGAAAACAAGAACCAAAAGTGCGGGAGTATAATATATGAAAGAAACTATTTTATATATCTTTAAGCGTATATTGCTAATGATCTTGACCTTTGCTATTATATTTGTAATATGCTTTGTGCTTGTAAAGTTACTTGATGAAGCGACGGAAAGTTCAATGTATTCCGAACAGGCAAGGCTTGTGGAGGAGCGAAGAGAAGCTTATGGTTATAACGACCCGATATTGACTCAGCTTGGGCGTTATGCAAAAAATATTTTGACGGAGTGGAACTGGGGTACATCGTGGAGAATAGAACCTTTTACACCGGTTAACAGTATTATTTCCAGAAGATTGCTCCCCACAATAACCGTTAATGTATACTCATTGATTTTTTCAATTCCTTTGGGTATCTTAATCGGTATTTATTCGGCACTTAAAAAGAACAAATGGCAGGATTATACACTCTCGACACTGACAATGGTATTTTATTCTGTGCCAAGCTATGTTTACGCATTTTTAGTGCAGTACTTTATCGGGTTTAAATGGGGATGGTTGCCTATTATACAATCTTCGCTCAGCGAAGCCAACGGCACATATTTCTCATGGATTATGATAAAATCACAGATATTACCGGTATTATCGCTTTCTTTCGGCACAATAGCAGGGCTTACAAGATTTACTCGAGCAGAGCTTACAGAAACATTAACAAGTGACTATATGCTGCTTGCCCGTACAAAGGGATTATCTAAGTCACAGGCAACAACGCGTCATGCGCTCAGGAACGCCATGGTACCTATTCTCCCAATGATTATAGGGCTTTTTGTCGGCATATTAGGTGGTTAAATAATTATTGAAAGGATATTTTCTATTCCCGGAATAGGTTCTCTGTATATCAGATCCATTTCCGCGACCGAATTAGATTATGACGTTTTTATGACAGTGGGTATGTTCTATACATTTATAGGGCTTGCAGCATCTATACTGATTGACCTCAGTTACGGGTTTATTGACCCGCGTATCAGAATGGGGGCGAAGAAATAATGAAACCGCAGGAATATAAAGAACCGATAGCAAAGGAAATGTTCGAATTCTCTCAGATTGATAAACATATACATGATGTCAAATTTGAAACTAAACCCATAGGTTATTTCAAAGATGCATGGATAAGGTTCAAGAAAAACAAATCATCTGTTGCGGCATCGATTATTATTATTATCATAGTCCTTTTCGGATTGCTGGTCCCTTTCTTTTCGTCCCATTCAGTCGGTGAAAGCAACGCTACCTATGTTAAAAAGCTACCGCGTAATTTAGCGCTTACAAAATACGGAATCGCTGATGCTCTTGAAACTAAGAAAGTAAACACGAACGAATTCGTGTATTATTACGGTATCGGTATAGCGACATCATTTGATAAGAAAACACAAACATACCTTACCTTTGAAGAAGCGGCCGATTATAAATACAATCCGGTCAAAAACTATACTAAAAAAATAAACGAAAAGACGAAGAAAACAATTTATGACTGTGATTTTGAAGTGTATTATCAGGTCGGTTTTCAGACAAAACAGGTTTCAAAAGCTGAATATGACAAATTACTTGCTTGGGAAGAAAAAACCGGATTACAAATAATTTATCCTTTAATAGCAAGCGATGACAATTCAGAAAAGCCATCAGAAGATGATCAAAATATTTGGTATCAGGAATATAAAGACGGTGTGTATATAGATAATTACCTTCGTGATAAAGACGGCAATATTATGTACAACTATGCTGTTGCAAATGGGACAGCTTATAAAATAAGAATTTTATATTACAACTATTATATTTACGAAAACGACTGCGAACCCGAATATCTCCTCGGCACGGACGGGCAGGGATACGATATTTATGTGCGCTTGGCGTCAGGTATAAGACTTTCGCTTCTTCTTTCTATTTGCGTTTCCTTAATAAATTTGATAATCGGCACGGTATACGG
>SACC01000120.1 GCA_009928745.1 Clostridia bacterium | reverse complement strand
GAATTATATGTAATAGACAATGTATTATATCAAAAACCCGTTGCCGAGCTTTATCAATATTTTGCACAGGACAAAATCCAAAAATCGGCATATATTAAAGAGGATATTTCCTTTGAAGGTATGCGCGGCGAATGTTACCGCCTTCTGATAACTCTCGAAAACGCAACAGATTTTACGGTGACATTGCGCAAAGGTGACAAAAACAGCACTACGATAAGCTATCAAAACGGATTAATTACCTTTAACCGCGAAAATAGCGGACACTTAATCAAAGGCTCAAAACTGGACGGCAACTGTAATATACGCTATTGTAAAACAGAGGGCGAAAGCAAGATAAGTATGGAAATATTCTCGGACAATTCAAGCATTGAGCTGATTGCCAACGAGAGATACTGTATGTCTAATACCGTATATCCTTATCCTGACTGCATTGGCATTAGCTTTTCCTCAGCATCAGGCTGCAAGGCGGATATCACCTTTGCGCCTTTCACAATGGTATAAATCTTACCTAACGGGGGAATTATGGACACAGCACTTTCAGCAACAAAAAAATATGTCAGCGCAAAGGAAATTGCCGCATATTCATTAGGTTTGTTCGGTATGCAGTCAATTGTCGGCATGGTGAACTCATATCAAGCGCAGTTTTACAATAAAACTATGGGCACCAATTTTTTCTTGCTCGGCATTATTATGCTGATTGCAAGAGTAAGCAGCGCGCTCGCTGATCCTATATTCGGTAATATTATTGACAAATCGCGATTCCGTAACGGAAAATTGCGTCCATTTATTCTGATATCCCTTGTGCCATTTTTTATAATGACCATTGCGCTTTTTATCGTTGTGCCCTTCCGGGGCGCGGGGCTGTATATTTACATATTTGTGACATTCCTGTTATGGTGTATGGCGATGACTTTTGCGGATATTCCTTCGCAAAGTATGCTTTGCGCGCTGTCGCCCTTGCCCGCCGAACGCAATAAAGTTGCAGGCGTATCGAACATTTGGAAGAATGTCGGTCTTAGTTTCAGCGTAGTGCTAATGCCTATTGTATGTATTGTCACCAACTCAGAAGGCGGAGAAATTTACGCAAAGCAATATATGATTGTGGCGGTTTTGATTGCAGTTTTGGGAGGCTTGGCGTTAAGTATGATTTTCTTTTTCAATAAGGAAAAAGTCCCCTTCCAAAGGAACAAATCTTCACTCAAAGAAATCAGAAAAATGCTGAAAGTAAATAAACCTATGGTACTGCTTATTATATCGCTGTTCTTGGGTTTTGCTCGCGGAACAGGTATGATTATTCAAGCGCAAGCGGCGCATTCGCTAGTCGGTACCATTACAGTTTTCGGCAAGTCTTTAAGCGGGGATAACGCCATTATTCTGCTTGGTTTTACCTCTGCGCTGTCTAGCATCGTGGGTATGGCAATTTCCCCAACAATGACGCGCAAATGGGGAGAGCGCACAACTTTTATCGCGATGGCGATATACGGTGGAATAATCACCTCAATCGCTTTCACAATATTCCTTTCGGGCGTAACCTCGCTAGCTTTTCTGCTTATAAGTCTATTATTCGTAGGCTTAATGTACGGTCCGCACTCCTTTATGACAATGATAATGGTAGCGGATTGTGTGGATTATTACGAATGGAAAACGGGCATACGCTCCGAAGGTATGCATTATTCGGTATTAAGTTTTGTGGTTAAGATTACAACGGCATTAAGCGTTGTGTTAGGCTTGGGGTTGATACAGCTTTCCGGATACAGCGCAAACGCCGAGACAATAGCGGTGAGTACAAAAAACACTATTTACTTTTCCTTCGTTATGCTACCGGGACTCAGCTGCCTGCTCAGCATGATACCTATCTTTTTCTATAAGCTGGTTGGCAAGGAAAAACACAAAATCGCGCTTGAGCTTGCGGAAATGCGCGCTAATAAGAATCTATCTGCTGAGGAAAATCAAATATGCGCAAACGAACAATAGAAAATATTTTGCATAGATGAGCAATATAGAAAACATTGAGCAAATGAGCTGTAACATAATTGGCGAAAATGAGTAATATACCTAATTATGCAGTGTTAAACTTAGCGGATAATAGCTAATTGTTATTACTACAATAAAATCTTTGATACCGATAATTAATGCTAATAAATTACGCAATATTTATTATTTGTGCAAACTATATGGTACACTTTTTATAATTTTTATATAATATGAAAATGCCGTTGCGAGTAATCACGCAACGGCATTTTGGTAAGGAGGGTTATTATTTGAGTATTATTCTTCCGCACTTTTTTTATCGGCTTGCTGCGCCCTCTTAGCATACTCGCATTGCGAACAGCCATATTTCACGCAGCTTTTGCAATCGCTGCAAGCGGAACAGCTTTTCTTTTGTTTTTTCCTTATGATATTGTATACGATAGTAAACATCACAATTGAGGACGCTATTACTATTACGATTATTTCTATAGGTTTCATAATTATATCCTTTATATGTTAGCTTTAATCTTTGCAAGCTTCAGCTTATTATATTTTACAATTTTACTAATGCCTATCATCAAGCCGATTAATCCGACTAATATTAGGCTTATCCACCAATAAGTGCCTATCCAATATATCAGCGCAGATACAAGGTAAGCCGCTCCCATCCAAAAGCCTAACGCCGCCATAAGTTTTTTCGCGCTCTTTAACTCTCCTTTCGCCGCAGCAACAGCTGCCATACAAGGAATGGATAACAGATTGAATGCCATGAAAGAGAAAGCCGCCGGCGCCGATATGCCGTTAATCATATTGGCTAAGTTGCTGCCCTGCAAATCTTCCGCTCCCGCGTCAAGCACCGCGTCGCCGTCCATACCTGAGAACACGCCCATTGTAGCTACTACCATTTCTTTGGCAATCAGTCCGGTAATTGCAGCAACGACGAATTGCCATCCGCTACCGCCCTGTCCGAAGCCGATAGGTACAAACAGCCAGCTTAGCACCCTGCCGATTTGACCAAGCATACTATCTGAAGGCTCAACCATACGGAAGCCAAAACTAAAGGTTGACAGCGCCCATATGATTACCACAGCGCCCGCAATTACCGTTGCCGCTCTTATAACATAATGCTTTAGTTTTTCCCAAAGATGAATGCCGGTATTCTTGAGTTGCGGCAGATGATATGTAGGTAATTCCATAATGAACGGTGGAGTTTCGCCGCGTAATGCGGTTTTCTTAAGAAGCATTGCCGAAAGTATTGCTACTACAATTCCGAGAAGATATACGCCGAATACTATAACTTCTGCAAACGCCCCTGCGAACATTATCCCCGCAAAA
The DNA here is from genome assembly GCA_009928745.1 of Clostridia bacterium. Taxonomy (GTDB): domain Bacteria; phylum Bacillota; class Clostridia; order Christensenellales; family CAG-1252; genus SACC01. The sequence continues at coordinate 1,895 of SACC01000120.1, read as the reverse complement.
GTCGCCCAAATCGGCATTTTTGCTCCGCAGGACATAAAGGGTGTAAGCATTATCGCCATTCGTCTCTCCTTTTCGTTTTCCAAGGTTCGAGTTGCCATAATTCCCGGCACTGCGCAACCAAAGCACATTAAAAGCGGTAAGAAGGCTTTGCCAGATAAGCCGAATCTTCTGAACGCCCTATCCATAATGAATGCAACGCGCGCCATATATCCGCTGTCTTCAAGGAGCGAAAGGAAGAAAAATAATACCATTATCTGAGGGATAAACGAGAGTACAGCGAACAAACCGCCAAGCAATCCGTCTACTACCAAACTGCTTACCCATTCGGGAGAAGAACTTAGCGCCGCGGCAACCGCCTCTCCAAGACTGGATGTTCCTAGGTCAATAAGATTAAACAGCATTACTCCGGGCGAATTAATCGCATCGGTGCCGATTATCAAAATATCAAAAGAGCCTTCTGGAATTAAGTAAGCTAACATCAGCAGATTTTCACTGAAAGTAAAGTGGAATACCGCAAGCATTATCAACAAAAATATAGGTATACCCCAAAATCTATGCGTCAAAACCTTGTCAATTTTGTCACTTCTGGAATCACCCGTATGGCTTTTTGACCGTTTGAGCGCTTTTGAATAATGCTCTGTTATATATTTGTATCTTGCGTCGGCAACAATGCCTTCGTAATCGTTGTCATACTCCTCATTATCGATAGTTGATTTAATTATTGCCGCCCTTTCTGCGATTGACGGATTAGCGGCAATCTCAAGCTCATCAGCCTCCAGCATCTTTACCGTATGGAATACCGCATTATCGCTTTCATTATATAAAGACAGTATTTCTGCATACATATCCTTGATTTTTGAATTTTGAAGCACTGAATAGCCCTTTCTGGCGACAGATGCGGCGGCATAGGCTCTTTCCATCAGCTCTTTAATTCCTTTACCTTTTAAGGCGCTGATAAGGACAACCGGCACGCCTATTTTTTTCTCCAGTCTTTCGATATCTATTGAGTCGCCGTTCCTTTCAAGCGCGTCCATCATATTAAGCGCGACTATTACCGGTACGTCTATCTCCAAAAGCTGTGTGGTAAGATAAAGATTCCTTTCAAGATTAGTTGCGTCAACGATGTTGATAATAGCGTCGGGCATCTCCTCCAATATATAATTCCTTGATATTACTTCCTCGGGTGTATATGGAGAAAGTGAATATATTCCAGGCAAATCCACTATCTGTACTTTTTCGGACAGTTTTTTGTAATAGCCGTCTTTTTTGTCCACCGTAACGCCCGGCCAGTTGCCAACGTGCGCGGTGCTGCCGGTAAGCGCATTGAATAAAGTCGTCTTTCCGCTGTTAGGGTTGCCTGCCAATGCGAATTTCATTATTATACCTCCATCAATACCGCAGCCGCCTCGTCCCTGCGAAGAGAAAGCTCATAACCTCTTAGCGTTATCTCGATAGGATCTCCTAATGGCGCCGCTTTACGCATAATTATCTCTGCGCCCGGCGTTACGCCCATATCGAACAATCTCCGCTTTATCTTGCCCTCCGCGGTAACTTTTTTTACAGTACCCCTTTCATTGGGGATAAATTCCTTCAATGTCTTGTCCATATTGCCTCCTATGCAACGAATATTTTCATGGCCAGCGACTTATTGAGCGCCAACTTGCAATCCCTTATCTTGATAATTACATCACCGCTGTTGTCGAACATTGATATTATATCTGCGCCAACAAGCAACCCGAGATTCTCCAGATGTCTTCTAGTCTTTTCGTCTGCAATTATCTTAGTTATCCTTAATGATTGTCCGAACGGTGCGAATGCCAATGCCATAATATTGCTCCTTTTTTTCCGCTTGTTCGCTTATGCGAACTTGTTTTCAACATATAAGGCGTATTAAC
>SACC01000119.1 GCA_009928745.1 Clostridia bacterium | reverse complement strand
CTTGAGAAAGGCGCATGAATTGATAATAACAATATCTGCGTCAGAATATTCGCTCACGATCTCATGACCGCCACACGCTAAATATCCCAACATATTCTCGGTATCAACTTTATTTTTATCGCATCCAAGCGATACAATTCCAATCTTCATATGTGTTCGGCTTTCGCCTTGTCCCCTTTATTCGTCGTCTTCTCCGCTTGAGAAAATTCTTTCGAGGTCTTCTGAGGTAATCAGCACTGACCTTGGCTTACTTGTGCCATATTCCAGCTGCTCCACCATACCTCTCGCGCTCATTGCGTCGATAAGTCTGCCCGCGCGGTTGAATCCGATATGGTATCTTCTCTGCAACATAGATATTGAGCCTATCTTGCTCTCTACAACGAATCTTACAGCTTCCTCGAATAGCGGGTCGTTCTCTCCGTCGCTGTTTTCTTCAATATTAGACGCAGCGTCATCTGCTGCGACTTTCTCCGCGAATATTATCTTGCTCGCTTCTTCGTCGTAATCGGCTGAGTTGTTGCTCTTCACATATTTAACTATATCTCTGACTTCCTGATCTGAGAGGAAGGGACCTTGCAGTCTTTTGGGCTCAGAGAACTCTGCGCTCATAAAGAGCATATCGCCTTTGCCGAACAATTTATCCGCTCCCGCCTTGTCTAGTATTGTCTTAGAATCGGCAAAAGAGGTTACCTTGAACGCGATACGCGTGGGTAGGTTATTCTTAATCGTTCCGGTAATTACATCTACCGAAGGTCTTTGCGTGGCGGTAATAAGGTGTATGCCCGAGGCTCTTGCTTTACTGGTCAAACTGTTAATCCTGTCCTCAACATCCTTTCTTGCGCGAGTCATTAGATCTGCCATCTCATCTATAACGATAACAATATATGGCATCTTTTCTTTGCCTTCAAGCTTTTGCTTTGCGTTGTAGTCATATATGGATCGGCAGCTTGCCTCCTGCAAAACGCTGTAACGCCTGTCCATCTCGCTTATCGCCCAACTAAGGGCGTTAACCGCCTTATTGCACTCGGTAACTGTGGAATTGAGTATCATATGAGGTATGCCGTTATATACATTTAACTCCACCTTCTTGGGGTCAATCATAATAAATCTTACAATTTCTGGAGAATAGTGATAGAGAAAACTGCAGATTATAGTGTTCAGACATACACTTTTGCCCGAGCCTGTTGAACCGGCTATTAGCAAATGCGGCATTGATAACAAATCGCAATAGTACGGAGTGCCGGTGACATCAACTCCCAGCGCAAAAAATAGTTTGTTTTCTTGATCAAATTTTGGCGAATTAATCAAATCTTTCATACCGATAGTAGAACGGACAAGGTTGGGCATCTCTATGCCAAAAGCGTCCATACCTTCAATCGCAGGTATAATTCTGATATCTTCTGTCGTCTTTAACTTACGCTTAATATCCGTCTCAATACTGGTTACACGTTTAATAGATACGCCGTCAGGCATACGGAAAGCGAACTGCGTAAAAGTAGGACCGCGTTGATGACCGATTACTTCGGCATTGATATCGAATGCGGCTAACGCATTGCAAAGGTTGTTGGCAACTTCGTTATGATCTTCCACAATCTTTGGAGGCGGATACTCTTTTAACAGACTGTATGGCGGAGCAGTATATCTTCTGTCAATCTTTTTGGGCTCGGGCTTTTCCCCCAAGACCATTTGCTCTGCCCGAATCAAAGGTTTTTTATCAAGATTGCTCTCCTTGCGGTCATTGCGGAACAGTACATCGTTGATATCAGGCAATATGCCTCCGCTTTTACGAGCAGGCTTGTCCTCGTCAAAATTCAAAAGGCTTCTTGATGTTTTTTGTCCGTCAAGCTTCGACAATGCGTCGTCAAAACTCCTTGACTGCTTTTCATCTTTCTTGGGCTTTTCCTTTTTTACCCCGAACAGACCAAAATTGCCGTCCGTCCTTATATCGTTACCGTTGCCGACAGGTTTCGAGCTTTGTTGCTGTATACCCTTACCAAAAAGTATATCTTTGGCAGTCTGCTTACTAGGTTTTGCCGAATCTTCTGCTTGCTGTTTAGGCGCATCGCCTCTGTCTTTGCTGTAAAAATCGTCTCTCTTATACTCCATTGCGCTAGCGTCCTCAGGCGTAATGGTACGTCCCCCTTTTGCATCATCGGGCAAAAGACTCTTCTGTGATTTGTTAATCTCGCCATACAATAATTCGCTGGCTTTATTCTGCGCTAGCTTACGAGTGCCTAAAAAAATCGGTAATTCATCGTCTTTGGGCTTATACTCTGTCATTTTGGGAGGAGTATTAACAGGCTTGGGTTTATCCTCGACAGGTTTCTCCCTTTCCTTTGATTCGGAAAAAATTGCGCTCGCTTCCTTATCGTCCATATGGAAAAGAATGTTCTTGACCGCTTGCTTACGGACACTCGGGTCCTCGCTGTTAATACCCTGCTTAGAGCTGAAAACCGCTTCTTCTCTTTCTTCTCGGTCAAAATCCTGTTCTTTATTAGGATTGAGTATACTGAACCCGCTATCCTCGTTCTTTGATGTGAAGATGGATTTCTTATTAATCTTGTTAGCGTTCTTACTACCGTCAACCGTATCAACAAATAACGAGACTTCTTCTTTACTCTTAATAATCTTTTGTGTCCTGGGCGCCGCAGTAACCTCTCTATTGATTTGTTTTTCCTCTAATAACAAGGGAAGGAAGGTAAAGAATGCAATACCAAAAAACATCATTGTCAATAATATCAGTGACATTCTTGCGCCAACCCAGTTAAGGAAAGGATATGCGAAAATACCCGCGATTAAGCCGCCTGATATACGCGCGCCGTTGTCAAAACACACCTTCAGATATTGACTTAGCGTAATGTTCTCAATCGATCTAAAGATTTCAACAGTGGTAATAATTTGTAAAAATAACAGAAAAATTCCAACCAGAGTAAAGGTAAAGAAGGCTGTTTTGCCTTTCATTCTTGACAAGCGGAAGCCAAAAATCTTTAGAGCGCATATAAGCATACCCGCAACTGCGATAGCTATTGCCGATAAGCCGAACAAACCCATAAAATATTTTTTGACGGTTAGTCCCATACCACCTAGTAAACCGACAGCCGATAGTAAAAAGAACGAGAATAAGACTATCGTCAACACTTTGACGACGCCCAATGCCGGATTCTTTTTGCGTCTTACGGGTCTGCCGTAGGAAGGACGCATACGCGGTCTTTCCTGTCTGGGAGCATGCTCCCTCGGCGGTCCATATCTTCTGTCGTAGTTATTCATCAATTACCCCTTATAGTATTGACTTGATATCAAAATCAACTTTGCGTCCGACATAGCCGATAGAAGGTTTTGAAGTAAATATTTTTGCAATCAGCTCATTCACTTCCTTTTTGCTTACTTCTTCAAGGAGCGCGGCGCGCTTTTCGATATCAAAATATTCGTTCTCGCCCAGCGCATAACGAGCCATTGCGCGCATAATTGCCAAGGTGCTCTCCTGACCGAGAATATACGCGCCTTTAATCTGCTGCTTTCCGCGCAAAAATTCTTCCTTAGTAAGCCCTTTTTCCATAATCTCTTTGTTAATATCCGCTACCGCCTCAAGCGCTTTTTTAAGCGAAGACGGGTTAGTGCCGACATATAGACTGAATACTCCGCAATCGGTATACGCCGACGGGAACGAATATACCGAATAAGCCAGCCCTAGCTGCTCTCGTACTCTTTGGAAAAGAATACTGCTCATACCCGAACCGTACGCGCAATTCAATATATTGAGAGCAGGCTCATATAGTCCTTCGATTTTTATCGAAGGATATACAATGCATATATTAGCTTGCTCAATGGTCTTATTGCGTTTCAAATATCTGCTGCCGTGACCATCGACTTTCATATATAATTTATCCGCTTGTCCCTTAGGAATTTCAAAATATCTTTTAACTATTTCAATGACCTTTTCTTCAGAAATATTGCCTGCAAAAGATATAACAGTATTTTCCGAGACATAATGGCTGCGCTCATACGCAAACAAATCTTCACTGGTAAAGCGGCGGATATTGTCAGCCGTACCGAGTATGGGCATACCAAGAGAGTTCTTACCCCAATAAGCCTTAAAAGCAAGCTCCTGACACAAATCGTCGGGAGTGTCCTCTACCATAGCGATTTCCTCAAGAATAACGCCCCTTTCTTTATCCATCTCCTCAGGTAAAAAAGTATGGTTAAGGAATAAATCAGCCAGTATCTCGGCGCATTTCTCTACATACTCGTCTATGCAAAGAGTATAATACGCCGTTGCTTCTTTGGAAGTAAAAGCGTTAATCTGCGCGCCAAGACTGTCTATCTCCTCAACAATCTGAAAAGCCGAACGGGTCTTTGTACCCTTAAAGCACATATGCTCGATAAAATGCGATATGCCGCTGTTAGAAGGTGTCTCGGCTCTGCTGCCTGCGCCAACAAAAATGCCCATTGCTACCGAACGGACATGAGGAATATATTTATGAACTATGCGTAATCCGCTACTTAAAGTTATAATGCCACTCATAATACAATTATACTACATATAGATATATATGTAAAGCACGATTTTAATAACGAGGCTTAACATATCTATTTATACAACATGCTCCTTTGCCGCAAAATTGCACGCAATTCTGTGTTACGGCGATGATAAAATTATTGCCTTATTGCGCTCTAATATACACTTTACAATCATTAAGACAAGTATAATTCATTATATGTATGTATAAATAAGTCAATATTTTAGCCAATGGTAAAGCATATATGTCGTATAGCCAGAATTATTTATATCAATATGTCCGAATGTATGTATAAATTAATCACTGAAACTATTCAAAAACATATCTAAGCCTAACAAAAAGCATATATGAGCCTAATTTAACATATTATATTGTATGAAAAGTTTTATGTGTTTTAGGATTAACAAAACCGCGCTCGCGGTGTGCAGTAATCTCGCGATAGTTTTTGTAATAGTCGAGTTCGGCCAAATGAAGGTCACGGCGGATCAGCGCGATCTGCACGTCCTGTTCTGAAACGCCTCCGTAGGTAAAGGCTTTTTGTTTGTTAGTGTAGTCCTCGCTGTACATATTGTATTCGACTTCAGCGATATTTTTTTCGATCTGTGAAAGTTTCCAGTCCAAGAGCGCGCCGATCAAATCATCGATCAACTCCCATTTCTTCGTGTAATAGGATAGCTGCTTCTCGTAACGCGCCAC
>SACC01000118.1 GCA_009928745.1 Clostridia bacterium | reverse complement strand
ACACTGTGCGATATGCCGGCTACATTGAGTACTCTTGAGGCGGTAAGCAAGGCGCACAAAGCGGCATTATCAAATTCGTTTTTGTATTTGAAAAGAATATTTTTTTGCTTAAGATCAATGGTCTTACTTTCGGCATACGCGATTGCGTTATTATCGTATATATACGACAGCATTTTTTGATTATTGCCCCTGTACAAAAGTTCGGACGCAAGTTCCCGCAGTATTTTGCCTCCGTTATTTACCTGCAAATTCTTGATGCAGACAGGCAATGCGCCAACAGTCTCTAAAAGCTCAAAAATTCTGTTATTGTAGCCCTCGCAACACTTCTGTACTCCGTTGCGCGCGGCTTCGTAATTTGCGTACAAATTAAGCATAATATATACTTCTATACTTTCGTTAACATCAAGCTCCTTTTCTCCGGTAAAAGCGATACACGGATACAATATATCTCCATCTATCGGTTCGTTCTTGATATTAATAGTATTAAATATATTTGTTTTTTTCAGGCTGCCGAGTCTGCCTATTACATTATATTTGTTGGTATTAAAACTCAAATTATCAATTCCGCAAACAGTCAATGTAAGATACTCATTAATATCGCCGTTGAGATGCTTTCTATAAGCCATAACATAATTATCTCTTATCTCAGTTTTTATGAACATATCCGAAAAACCCACATGCGACGCTATCGCATCTACGGTATTGAGCGCAAGGTCAAAATAATGACCTATTTTGAATATCTTTTTCTTTCCGCTCTTATTGGTAATCGTGATTTTTCTTATTTCGCCGTTACCGAAGGGTAGTACCTTTATTTGTTCGCAGATTTTTCGGGTATGATTAACATATTCAGTCTGCGTTGTGGAAAATACTGCATTATAATAATCGTCGCCGCGATATGGATAAAAGCTGGGCGTGAACACATCCGTAAAGCCTTCTTCACTTACAAAAGAAAATTGTCCGCACTCTTCGTAAAGCTCGCTGTTAAACTTATTGATCAGCCTGTCTCCCATTGTCGAATACCCGCGCCCAAGCGCGTCCTGTACGATGCTGTATTCGCCGTTAGTCACAATATTAACTTTTGGCGGCAGTCTCTTCTCGGTGATAATATCCAATTCTTCCGAAGTATTCTCAATAATTCTTCTTCCGGTGCTGTCTGCCCGACGCATACGCAATTTTATCCGCTCTTCCGCAAGTAACATTTTGGCGCTTGCGGTCTTATAATCCGCCATAAAATATTCTGTCAGTTTGTTGCCTGTCAGATGATTGGTCAAAGCGCAGAGTATCATACCCTGATGATGCGACATATAGGACGCCACAGGCTTTTTCTTGTCAAAATCGTAAGCCTCATAGAATCCGTACTGTCCATACATTTCTCTAGAGAGCTTACGAAGGTTGGCTACAACCTTATCTTTTATATAAGGGAGCGCAAGCGCCGAGCTGTAAGGCGATATTACTTTTCTTCCGACTTCGCTTGATAATGCCAACGCCTCAATGCCATTGGCGGCGTATTCGTATTTCATCTCATCGTTGAAAGCGTAATATCCGCTTTCGGATATTCCGAATAATCCGTTAAAAGTGTATTTGCTCTGAATTTTTGCAGCGTTTTTTTCGGTAGTATACAAAAGACTGCCTTGTGGCGCCGCGACAAATAGACGGGGCATAAGATATTCAAAAGCCGTACCGCTCCAAGACAGCAAAGTGTTGCCGTACTTTGCTACGCTTTCACGCGACAGAGCAAAATATCCCGTACTCTCCACGCCCTGAGTCACTGCGATATAGTATGCAAGCCTTGCTTCGCTTGCCAATACATCGTAATAACCTGAAAACTGCGCCGCAGTCTCATTGTATACAATGTGCAGAAGTTTTCTTTTGCGGTCGTATAATTTTGAAAAATTGCATTGTGACATAGCGCGGTCGCATTTATCGTATATATCCTGCCAGCCGCATTTCTTCGCAAACTGCTTGACAATTACTATTGCAGCATAATAATTGCCGCTGTCTACTGTGGATATTATCCGTGGCTCCATAACTGTTAGCTTTTCTATATTGTACCAATTATAAAGATGCCCGTTCCATTTGGGCAGCTTATCGACGGTATTAAGGATTGTAAGCAATTTTTGCTTTGTATATTCCGGCTCTACAAGATCTAATTCCCTTGCGCAGACAAAGCTAAGAAGCGAAAATCCGATATTGGTGGGCGAAGTCATTATTGTTTCGTTAGCGGCTGGCGCAACCTGAAGATTATCCGGCACAAGCGCGTACGGCGATTTTACCGTCATATCCTCAAAAAACTCAAAGGTGTTTTTCGCCCAGTTCTTCATCTCCGCTTTCTCGTCTTCATCGGGCTTTTTCTTGCGTTGCAAAGTTTTGTTATTATACACAATTAAGGCATAGATGAAAAATCCCGCCGCATAATATATAAAAATCTGATTAAGGCTAAGAATTGCAAGCGCGGTAATGAAGGTCTTTGAAGCGGTAAAAAGTTTTACATATCGTATATATGTGTTGCCTCTTTGCGTTAAGAAAAAGGGCTTCCACTCCAGCAATTTGTCAGAATTGAAAAGCATTTTCATCGAGGTATTGACATAAATTATGATACCGTTAAATGCGTAATACGGCAATAACATCACTCTGTCTATTAGCCTTATTAATGTAGTTTTTAACGATTTTAATACATATCTGATTTTCACTCCTTTGACCAGTTGCCGTATATCACTCACAAACATATACAAATAAGGCAATACAATAAAACCTAACACATACAGAAACAACGGATAAAATCCGTCTATTACAGCTAAGAAAAGTGTAATCAGCAAGCAAAAATCCCTTATCACATTCATTGCGTTAATGAATATTACCAGCTTATAAATCGGGTTAATCGGATTAACAATCCTTTCGTGTTTACGGTTGTACACTATATTGCCAATATACGGCAAGAGCATCACATCTCCTCTTGACCAACGGCTGTTTCTGGCGCTGTCGCCGTAAAACGAGGCGGGCGCATCCTCATAGATGCATTGTTTTAGCGACGCCGAATGGAGAATAGCGCCCTCTATAATATCGTGGCTAAGTATTCTTCCGTCGGGGAAAATATCCGCAAGTTTGCTGATAAAACGATCAATTCTTACTATTGCTTTGCCGCAAAACAGAGCGCTGTCGAAGCGGTCGCTGTAAAAATCGCTGTAGCTTGGGTAACAGTCAATACCGCATTCTTCCTCAAAACGCTTGGAATACTTTGTACTTAGCGAATACCTGTTGGTTTTGCTGCCGTAGCTCATCAAATCGTATTTGTAATTATAAGGATGCAGCATAGAATTAATCGCCGCCATAATACTTTCTGGCATAAGAGCGCTATCATCGTCGAGCAATACCGCTAATTTGTATCCCGAAAGTTTCTTTGAATAATATATAAATTCAGCATAATTATCCGTCTGTATTGCCTTGAAAAAGCTAAGAATTGCGCCGCGCTTGCGCTCCTCGCTCACAAACTTGTTGCCCGACTTTATACGCTTACGCACAAATAATGACACGCGCGAATTTTCCTTATTGGCAGCGCTTTTTTGTATTGCCAGCAGTATTTCCTCGTCTTTCTCCGTCCACTCCGCATTGCCGCTCGGAAAATCCATAAGTAGAGTGTATTCCACATTGTTGTTCACGCAGTTAAAACTTGTTTCGTATATTCTTTTTAATGCTTCCTCAAAGGTATGCACGCTGTCAATAAACTGCGATACAACTACAACAGTCCGACCGTCGTCAGGCAAGGCAGTATAACCCATACTTAATACCGGACGCTTGGAGCCTTTGGTATCCAAAATCTTTTTTAATATGAATTCTGTAGGCTTTAGCGCGAATACGAATATTAGCGGAATCGCCATAATAGTTATATAACTAAACTCTAAGAACAGCGGCGCAACAGCAAAAATTATGCTTGCAAGAATTACAACTGTAGAATAAAAACGCTGCCCGCCCTTATCGAAGAAGCATTGTTTTGGTAGCCTGCCCGTTCTTACATATCGCCTCAAGTAGCATTGCTTGAACAAAAATTCGCCTAAGTCTTTTTTGAAATATATGCTCAAATATATTGCAGAATTAGCAATTGTCCTTTCGGCGGCGTTAATCTTAACAGCGAGCTCGGCAACCGCGTTGAGATATGCGTGTTTTGCAACCGCGCTCATATTTTTATAATAATTATCCTTAGAAAATATCGTATTAAGCACCGACATATTAATTATTTCTTCTATGCCGATAAATGCATCAACATTCCTTATTGCCTCTATATATCTTTTTACATTAAGTTCGTTGTCAATCAGCGAATTCATAAAGCCTATACGGCAGGTGCTAAAGTCAATTTCGCCGTATTTCATTATATATTTTTCGCTGATACCACCCCAGTTGGCAATATATGCGTTAATGTAGCTGTCAGTAGATACATATTCCCTGATAAGATTCGCTCCGCGCGCTTTGTTTTGCATTAGCCTGTAATGAAGGCTTTTTTCGGATAGCTTTGCTATTTCTAGCAGCAGCGCATAACACATAGCGCTCTTTATACATTTTAGCTCCGGAAAAGACAGCGGAGTAATCGCGCTGAATATTTCGACCGCTTTTTTAATATTTTCCTCATCAATTTTTCCGTATTCTTTTACTATATAGCGCGCCAGTGTTACAATTCTTGGCGCTCCCCCAATGTGTGGCAGAGATTTTAAGGCTTTATAGGCGCTGAAGTGCAAATAACGCTTGATAAGATAGTGATTGTCATACAGCCACTTTTCAAAGGCGTATATCTCCTCCTCACGCATCCTGCGACGGTTAATGTTCTTATACGCGCAATTTATATCCTTGCGCAGCTTCGCAACATTGACTCCCTCCCCGCCGCGTTTTGGCGCACGCATTGCATACGCCAGCTCACGCAAAGAGCTGAACGCGGTTTCAGCCGCGCCCTCCCCGCCTTTTAACTTCAGCAAAATTGCAATCAATAGTAATACAAAAAAGATTATGCCAATAATATACCAGTCCATATTAGGCAAATTATTGACAACATATGATTTTTTAACCAACCAATTATAGTTGCTTGATAACCTTTTTTGTGATATAATTCTATTGAGCTAGCCAGATAATCGCATCGCAAGATGAGGAAAGTCCGAGCACCGCAGGACAGGGCGCCGGCTAACTACCGGTGGAGGCGACTCTAAGGAAAGTGCAACAGAGATATACCGCATACGCAAGTGTGTAAGGA
>SACC01000117.1 GCA_009928745.1 Clostridia bacterium | reverse complement strand
GGTATTAAGAGATTGCGGAGTAAACGACGCGCACTATACCAACTCCACATACGTAGAGATGCTGGGGCTTTTTGAGCCTCAGGTGAGAGATAAATATGTGCTGTTTACGGACATAGGATACTTGACCACAACGGTTGCGGTTATGCGTGGAGACGGCTTGCTGCATATGTTAAGTTTCTCTTTAGGCGGCGCGCATATAGTTGCATCTTTCGTAGATGAGTTCGACCTTTCTTTCACGGAAAGTACCGCTTTATTTACTAAAGTAAACTTATCCTTTGACGCTAACGAAAATGATGTGTATAATATAACCGTTAACGGCAAGGCATTGTCTTTGCCCATATTGAGGGTCAATGCGCTAGTACAGCAATATATCCGTGTACTTGCGGATTATATAAAGAAAGCCTTATCTTATTCCAAATCTGACTTTCCCGCTTACCTTAACATGTTTCTTTCAGGCGGTGGCATAAGCGGCATAAGAGGGGCGAAAGAATATCTTTCCAAACTCATAGGAAAGGTGGTTGAATTAGCTGTTCCTACGATTTCGCCGAATTATGCAAAGCCATATTATGCTTCGGCAATAGGTTTGGCGCAATATGCGTTCAAGCTAGAGGATGAGGATAAAGGCGGCGGCTTTTTCAGTAAATTATTCAGGTAAGTAGTGGAGGAATTATGACTATAGACAATAACGACTTGTTCAATAACGAGAACTACAGCAGTGACGCTAATAGATTTAGTCACTATGTTTGTAAAATATTGGTTATTGGAGTAGGCGGTGGCGGCAATAATGCAGTTAACCGAATGATAGACGCAGGTATCAACAGCGCGGAGTTTCTTGCAGTTAATACGGACAAGCAGGCATTATTTACCTCAAAATCCCGTCACAAGATGCAGATAGGCGAGAAGCTGACAAGGGGCTTAGGCGCAGGCGCTGATCCCGATATAGGCAGAAAGGCGGCTGAAGAGAGCCGTGAGAGCATCGAAGAGTTGCTTGAAGGCGTTAATCTGTTATTCATCACAGCCGGTATGGGCGGAGGCACAGGTACTGGCGCTGCTCCGGTTATTGCAAGCATCGCTAAGGAAAAGAACATACTTACAGTAGCAGTCGTTACCAAGCCGTTTAAGTTTGAAGGCTCGCGCCGTATGGCTAACGCCGAGGCAGGCATTAAAGAATTAAGAAAATATGTAGACACACTACTTGTTATCCCTAACGAAAAACTTCTATCGGTTGTGCCAAAAGGCACTCCCATTATGGAAGCGTTCAGATGCGCGGACGAGGTTTTGAGACAAGGTATTCAGGGTATAGCCGATCTTATCGTAAAACCCGCAATGATCAACCTTGATTTTGCCGACGTATGCACGATAATGAAAGAGAAAGGCTACGCGCATATCGGTATAGGCATAGGCGAGGGCGAGCAGCGCACATTGCAGGCGGTTCGCATGGCTGTCAATAATCAGCTTTTGGAGACTACTATTAACGAATCCACAGGTATAATTATCAATGTAACAGGTGGCGCAGATCTTACTATTCAAGAGGTTAGCGAAGCTGGCAGATTAGTACAGGAAGTATTGGATGTAGGAGCGAATGTGATATTCGGCGCTAATGTTGACGAAAGTCTTGGCAATAAGGTTACGATAACAGTTATCGCAACCGGCTTCAGACCGACAGGCGATAATATGCATCCTCAATCATACGTAGAACCGGCTGCTGCTGCAATATCAATGCCTGATATGAACAGCGAAGAGGACAAGCCCAGCTTATTCCCCAGAGATGAGAAGAGAACTTATAACCCTCCCGTTGCGCCGAAGGGCGAACCCAACATTGATAAAGGCAGGATACTTATCTCCGATAACGACCTTCCTCCTTTTATGAGAAAATTAAAAAAATAAATTGATGCTTTTGATATATAATCTTAAAAAAATGCAACTTGCTATATGATTTTTTAATTTAAAACCCTTTATTAATTTTAAAGGGTTCTTTTATACATTCCACAGTCTTACAGAGACATTTCAAAAGAGGAGTAAGAATGAATAAAAAGAAATACATAATAATAATCGGTACTTGCATATTGCTGTTTTTAATAGGCGCAGGCTGTATGCTTGCGGCGATAGCAATGAATGAAAGCGGCTCAATAACAAATGTTTATGTGCCTGCTAGTATTGGTTTTTTTGCATTGTTGGTAGGCATAGCTATATTTATTATATTAAAAAATTATACTGAATTATCCGAATTCGAGTATGAACGTGAAGCAAAGAAAATTAAAGATAAAGGCTTGGAAATAATCAACGCGGACACAGATATTCTTTCCCTTTCTACTATGTTGACAGATAACAGTTTTAAAAAAGAAGGAAACTTTTTTTTAAAAAACAAACTGTTTTTGTCTAATGGATTAATACGTTTGATAATTGGCATTGAGCAAACAAGCAATGTCGAAAAAGGTCTTAAAAAAATGATAGAAGATGCGGGAAAAGTATCTGAAAAATCCGATAAAATAGTTTTTTTGCGTCCGGCAGAACATCTGGTAACAATATTATTTGTAGACGAGATAACACAGAAAATTCAAGATGTTTTATTAGATATGCAATTAAGTTTTAAATATTTGAATACTGTTTCCAAGAGAAACTTGGCAAATGTAGTATTGATTCTTTATGACAAAAAGGAAAAATGCTTTGCGTTTGGATATGGCAGAAAAAAGCTAAGTTCAAATCAATATGACAAGACAATAAGATTTATTAAAAATATGCTGGTAAAAGCAAATATTATTAAGTAAGTAAACAGTAAAAATTAATGCTATTTATATTTTTACTGTTTACTTAGATCTTGATTATTTTAATAAAGCGGTAATTGCTTTATTCCCATCAACATAAGAAGTATTTGTAACTTTTTTCTTAATTTTGATAAGACTAATTATATGATTTTTCGACACAAATAAACATTATATATTTTATATAAAATATTAAAATTAATCTATGACGGTATATATTGAGCTGTTAATAATAGATAATTTTATGTTGGATTACCTTATCGGTTATACTACTTTAGCATTTTTGAAAGTAGAGACAAGCATGAAAAAATTACTATTATCCGCCGCTGTTGGGACGGCATTCGCGGTATTCTTGCCATACATTCCGTATTACATAGCAATACCGTATAAACTTGCGGCGCTTGCTGGCAGCGTAATAGTATTAAGACACTTCAAGAGCGCCAAAAAGTTTTATGCAACGCTGCTGATATATGCGTTAGTGTCAGTAGTACTTGCAGGAATTATAGTCCTTGCCTTCAATATGAAAGCAAGTTCCATAATGAATACTTTTGTGTACGATAAGGGCGGGCTTATCGGCATATCGGCTTTTGCGGCTATTTTATTACTTTACTGCGCGAGACAGATAAAAGGATTGCTTATCGAAAGGTCGATTAGCGAGAGCGTTGCAAAGGTGGATTTGGTATACGGCAACATTGCCGTTACTACTAACGGACTGCTCGATACCGGCAACCGTCTTAAGGACGATAAGGGGCAGGGGGTAGTAATACTCGGCGGTGAGCTGTCACAAAAATTCCGCGACTGTCCCAAAGGTAATATGTTGTCTGTTACCACAATCAACGGACAGAGCGAATTTGATACGGTAATTCTCGAAAAAATTAAGATATATTACAGGGACAAGTCGAATACAATTAATTATGTGTGCGCGGCGCTGACTGAAAGACATTTTGAGGGATACGAGGTGATTCTATTTACTGGCGGCTGGGAGGATTTATGCAGTTGATTAAAAGATTTTTTAGATGGTTTATAAGCCTGTTCGATGTTTTTGGCAAGCAAAAAACTGTAGACTATATGTACGGGGAGGCGCTTCCAAAACCCTTGACGGCAGAGGAAGAAAGGGAAGTATTGACCCGATTTGCCTCAGGCGACAAGGACGCAAAAAATGAACTTATAGAAAGAAATCTAAGGCTTGTGGTATATATTGCAAAAAAATTCGAGGGCAGTGTCAGTGACACTTCGGACCTTGTGTCGGTCGGCGCGATAGGACTAATTAAAGCGGTAAATTCGTTCAATGTGGAGCGCAACATAAAGCTTGCAACATTTGCCAGTCGCTGCATTGAGAATGAAATATTAATGTATCTGCGGAAAACTGTTAAGCAAAAATGTGAAATATCACTTGATGAGCCGCTCAACACCGATTGGGAGGGCAACGAGCTTTTACTGGGAGATATAATCGGCACAGACCCCGACGCAATATCCAAGGAAATGGAAAAGAAAGCGGAAATAGATATATTGTATAAATCCTTTTACAAACTTAATCCGCGCGAGATTCTTATTATGAAACTGCGGTACGGATTAATGAATACAGAGGAAAAAACACAAAAAGAGATAGCCGACATGATGGGCATATCTCAATCGTACATATCCAGACTGGAGAAAAAAGTGCTCATAAAACTTCGCAAGGAAATGTCCAAGTTTATTTGAGAAGCAATAACCAAAAACAAAATAATATAGAATTTGTCTAACGAGTGAAGTAGAGCTAAAATTTATTTGATTTTATTTTATCCCTAGTAGTCCTTTTTGCGCAAATGCTTAAAGAGCGCGAATAGACCTTTTATAGTTGATAATATTAAAAATATTAATACGCCCGTCGGTAGTATTTTTAAGAAGGTGAATATATTAGTATACCTCTGCAATATCTCTTCGCAACTTGGCTATCGCATTATTTTCTAGGCGGGATACCTGCGCTTGGGATATTCCCGATATAGTGGATACCTCAATCTGTGTTTTACCTTCAAAATACCTCATCATTAGCACATCTTTTTCTTTTGACGGCAAACTTCTTATGGCATTTTTTAAGTCGAGCATCTCCACCCATCTTTCTTCCTGAAGTTTTCCGTCTGATAACTGATCCATAACGAGCAACGAGTCTTCGCCGTCATTGAAAGCAGGCTCATATAATGATATTGGGTCAGCAATCGCGTCGAGAGCGCAGACCACTTCTCTTATTGGCACTTTCATCTCAGCGGCAATGTCGTGAAGCGTTGGATCCTCAATATCGCTTGCGAGCAGCCTTTCACGCGCCTGCATTGCCTGATACGCAGTATCTCTAAGACTACGGTTAACCTTCAACGACGACCATTCGCGTATATAGCGTCTGATCTCGCCTATAATCATACGTACTGCATAGGTTGAGAACATTACCTTATGCCTTGGATCAAAGTTATTAAGCGCCTTTACCAGCCCTAGACAGCCAAC
>SACC01000116.1 GCA_009928745.1 Clostridia bacterium | reverse complement strand
GCTCATGGGTGATAAGCAGGTCGGCGCCCCATTCGTGTGCCGCTTTTATAACTTCCGGAGTGGCAATAAAACAAACCGCCGCTTTTTTGACCTGTCTGTTGCCGTCACCTGCTTTGATTGTATCAACGGTCTGTTCGGTTTTTATTTCGGACAGATTTATTAAATAATCGAGTACCTCGTAAGCGTTCATTGCGCCGCCTTGCCTTTCGTTTGTTGATAAAAGCTCTTAAACTATATAATAACACAGAAATTTAAGATATTCAATATAAAAATGCCGTTATACGCATAAAAACATATCTTTACAGTAAAAAGCCTTCCCTTGCGGAAAAGCTTTTTATTTATGTTATACATGATGAATTACGGATTATTTGGTTTCTGTATAATCGCCGGGGTTTACCGTCATATCCACTTTGGTGGAACCCAATGCGGAATATTCGGTTTTCATTACCGTATTAAATTTCAGAGTTATACCGCTTAAATCCATGGTAAATATAAAGCTCACGTTCTGGAGAGTGATACAACCGTCGGAATTGATATATGTATCGACGCAAAACGTGTCAAGTTTAATATCTGAAGTAGTCGCGCCTAAGTCAAACGAAGAGAGCAGACTGTCTATAATGCCGTTCATACTGCTGCTTGTCAGTCCTGTGCCGGTAACTAACCATAGTCCGTTTTCGGTTGCGGATTTTTTAACTGTCTTAAACACGTTTCCGCTCAGTTTGTTCGCGGCGCCTATGTTTTCGGTCAATCTTCCCTTTATCTGCGAAGTCGATAAAACTGTCTTGTATTTGTCGGTGCCTTTATCGCGGTACAGATAACCGTTTGTATACCGTTCCGTAAGCTTGTTTTCACTTTCGTCGAGACTGGTGACAGACTGGCAGGAATACTTCGGACTCTGCCCATTAAGCCCTTCCGCTTTGGTCACCGAGCTGTATTTGTAGCTGCCGGACTGACCGGCGTAGGTGAATTTCATCTCATTTGAAGTCGTCGCTGTGAAGCTGTCAAGCATGGCGTTTTCGATATATGCGTAGTTCAGCAGCTCCGCTGCGGTCATGTCTTTGAGCTTTCTGTCCTCGGCTTCGCTTGACTCCTCAGCATTGCTTGATTCCTCGGAAGTGCTTGATTCCGCTTTGCTTTCCTCGGGCTTGCTTTCCTCTGGCTTGCTATCTTCAGCTTTGCTTATATCTGTTTTGCTTTCTTCTGTTCTGCTCGCCTCTGCTTCGCTTTCAATGACTTCTTCCGAACTGTCGTCTGAGCTTATATCCGAATTATCGTCCGGGCTGTTTTGCGCTATGCTTTCTTCGGAAGTTTCATCCGTAATGCTTCCCTGTTCGCTTTCCTCCGAAATAAGGCTTATATCGCTTACCTCTCCGACAACTTCTTTGTCTTTGCCGCAGGACACCAAACAAACGTTAAGTATCGCAAGCAAAAGCAGCATTATAATTAATTTTTTCATGTTGTAATAATTCCCTCCGATACCGTTTGTACACACACATTATACAGATTAATATATCTTTTGTCAACGGCTAATATTGTCGTATATAATGAGGTTGTCTCAAAACAGAAGGAATAAAAGGAGTTCCTTGATATGTGTTTGGTTTGGTCAAGAATAAATATCAATTCTGCTGTATTCGGCGGAATTTTCCGGAACGGAAACGGTAGTAACATCAAAATCTGAAAAAGTCAGGGAGGATTTGACATCATAGCTTACAACTTCGTCGTTCTGAACATAACTGAATAAATATTTTCTTTCAACCGATATGACATATCCATCCGCGCCGATACGGAAAATATCCTTTACTGATTCGATTTTTGCATCATTTTCAATAATATCAATTTTAAATATGTTGCATAAACTGTCAAGCCATTCGGTACGACCGTTGTCATTCGGCCCGGTACAGGTAATAATCCATCCTCCGTCGGGGTTTTCGGCTTTTTCGACATTTTCATAATGACACGCTTTTTCACCGAAACCCATACCAGAATAGTTAACGGCTCGTTTTCTTGCTTCCTCGTCGGTCATAGCTCTCTTGCCGTTGGTGCCTAAAAAATATTCAAAGCCATCCGAATAAACCGACATACTTGTTTCATTAAAATCTCTTAAAATATCACCAAAGTACATATTTCCTTTGTATTCGAGATTAATAAACATTTTAATGCTTTCATTTTTTAATCCTTCTATTTTTGTCGTCATATCTGATGTAAAGGCGCTTTCCTTGTCGGAAACCTTGTTTACGGTATCCGTGATATAATGTACGGTATAACTGTTCGCGGAACTGTTTTTCTCCAGTGCGTCATCCAGCAAATTCATTGCCGCCTTATCGGTAGAACTATTTGAACAGGATGGCAGAAACGCCGCAATAATAATGACCGAGAAAATAATTAAGAAATATTTCTTCATGCCGTTATCCTCCTCTAATTATACAGCGGAGCGGATCATGTGTCCGCCCCGTAATGAACATTTCTTTGTATTTATAAAATATTATCCGAACATATTGGAATAATCAACCTCGCTGAAGTTGTTGGAATTAACGGAGATATTTACCGTAGTACTTCCGTAATCTTTAAATTCGGAGGATATATCCATATCATACTCAATTTGTGTACCCATTGCATCAATACTCATAGTTAATTGTAAGTTTTGTGTAACAATTAAGCCTTCTTTGTTAATTCCGAATTTTATTGTAATATTATTAAATTCAATATCATTGGCGGACACGTCTACGCCAAAGGAACTTATTAAGCCTCCAAAAGCGCTGCTGGCGCTGACGTTATTCATTCCCGAACAGGTCACAGACCAACCTCCGTCTGTGGCGTCGGTTTTTTTCACGCCTTGAAAGCTATCCGACCCCGTGTCGTCAACAGAAAAAATAGATGAATTAAAAAGCTTGACAGCTTGCTCCTTTGTCATTGCCACTTTAACCTTAGATAACGGCGATTCCGTATAATAATAGCCATCTGTATATATCATCGACATCATTACTATATTATCTCCCGTATCTAAGGTCATATCCGTCAGCATTTCAGGGGTATCTCCGTTAAGGTTTTCCATCTTTATAACACCGCTTTCCGTCATATTAATTGTATTGCCGGAATATTTAACAGATACATTGCCGGATATGATTGCGGTATAGTTATCCGCCGAAGCAAGCTTCGATGCGGCATAGGTTAAAAGCTGTTCCGCAGTCATCGCCGACAAGGACGCGGTTTCGCCGCTTTCATTATTACTGCTGTTTGTGTTTATGGTTTGACTGCTGTTGTCGGTGTCTTCCTCACAGGATATAAAACACATTGATAAAATAACAAGGGACAGAATAATTGCCAATAGTTTTTTCATGATGTTGCTCCTTCTAATTATTATAAACAATTGAAATAGTTGCATTTTAATCTAAAATATGCCATTTGTCAATGGAAAAATGTATATAGATGACAACAATAGTAAACATTTCAATACAATGGTTAGCTTATCCGAACATATCGGAATAATCAACCTCGCTGAAGTTATCTGTATTAATGTTTCTATACACTGTTGTTATTCCGTAATCATTGTATTTAGCGGTTATAATCACAGTATAGTTCATTTCCTTACCAACTGATTTAATATTCATGTTGAATTGTATGTCCTGTGAGATTATATAACCTTCCGGATCAATTATTGTTATAACGTTTATTTCATTAAATTCAACAATTTTTCCGGTTAAATTCAAACTAAAAGATTTTATAATATCCCCGAAAACTTTCTCAGCTTTTGCATTATTCATTCCCGAGCAAGTCACGGTCCATTCGCTGCCATTGTTTGTTTTTATAATTGATTTAAAATCACCGGCAGTCGTATCTTCATTCGACAGAACAAAAGAGAGCATATTATGCATGGCCTGTTCATGAGTCAAAGCTGTTTTAAGGCGAGGACCACAATAATCAACACAACAGTATCCGTCAGAATAAAAAACATTCATTACAGCTTTCATCCATAAAAAGCTGTCTATCGTAATGTCGGCTGACATTTTAGGATTATCTCCATTTAGGTTTTCAAACTTTAATAATTCGCTTCCTATTGTTTTTCCTTTATAGCCATAAAGGTCAGAATACATTTTCATAGAAATTCTACACGTAAAATTATCAGACGAGAAAAGCTTTTCGGTTGAATAATTGAACATTTCCTTTGCTGTCATGTCGGATAAAGCTTTGCCGTTAATAATATTGTCACTGCTTTTTCTGCAGGAAGGTAAACAGAATACAATAATCATAATTATAATAGTTACTGAAAGCGATTTTTTCATGATGTCAATCCTTTTTTATTGTAAACAATTAACTCATTACCATTTTAATCCTTTTAACGGCTTCTGTCAATGGAAAAATGTAACAAAGTTTGATTTCAGAAATTGAATATTGAAAAGGGCGGACCGTCGGTCCGCCCTTTAAGCGTCATTGAAATTTATTTGCTGTTTTTCTTGTTTTCGACAATAGTCAGTTCGTCAGGCATATCGTCGTCGTTGTTTTTCTTTAGTGAAAGAATGACATTGGTGACAATGCCGAGGATAAGCGCGCAGGCAACCGTTCTGAGGGTGACGTCGCCGAACTGAAGCTGGAAACCGCCGACGCCCGCTATGAGGATAACAGAGGCGACGAAAAGGTTACGGTTTTTGTTAAGATTGACCTTCTGGAGCATTTTAAGACCGGATACGGCGATAAATCCGTAAAGAGCGAAGCAAACGCCGCCCATAACGCAGGCAGGTACCGTTTTAAGAAAAGTCATAAACGGAGCAAGGAACGATATAGCTATCGCCGCTATCGCCGCACCCCAGATGCTTATGGTGGAAGCGTTCTTGGTTATAGCTACACAGCCAATGGATTCGCCGTATGTGGTGTTGGGGCAGCCGCCGGCAAACGCGCCAGCTACGGAACCTATGCCGTCGCCCAGCAGGGTACGGGTGAGGCCGGGATCTTCGAGAAGGTCCTTGCCGACGATTGAGGAAAGGTTCTTATGGTCGGCGAGGTGTTCCGCGAACACGACAAACGCCACGGGGACATAAGCCGCGAATATGGTCATAATATAAGTGCCGGTAACTTCATCAAAAGATTTCCATGCTTTCGCTACGGCATATATATCTTTATCAAATGTTATAAATGAGGAAAATTTAACTGTGGCGAATAAATCCTTGAAAGCGGTGAAATCAATTATTTACAGCCGGTTTGCCGCCCGATATAATAATACGATCAGGCTCAGATAAAATGGGAGGCGGCA
>SACC01000115.1 GCA_009928745.1 Clostridia bacterium | reverse complement strand
GATACATGGTATACCGTATATAAAGGAACTTCTGGTATTGATACTTATTCCATAAAACCAAGCGTAGCCGGATCAACGGTAATTGTACAACCTAAAATTATAGATAGCACAATGAAAGAATCAAACCATACAAATTGGACTAATACGCATAGATTATGGAGCAACATTAAAATCAAAGTTGCAGGAAATACACTTGATAATACAGACATAATAAGCGATTACGGCATATGGTTTATAGATGACGATTCGAATTATTATCGAATGCTAGATATGAACACGACTACTCATACAAATATGGCGGCCATACAAGGCACCAGCGGATTTCAAGTATTTCCTATAAAACTTCGTCATAATTCTTCTAATACGAGTAGCGGTTTTAGCATGCCACGTGCCTATCAAAGCGAATCACAATCCAATAACAACACATATTCATGGGGATTGCATAATACTTTACATATGGGCATGCATATAACAGCAACTGATCCTGACACATGTGTTATCAATACGACATGGGTTATAAGAGAAGCCGGCTCTTAGAATACTATTACAATATATAGGCAAGGCTCAAATCCTACCTTAAACGCAAAATTAATATATGATAAAACAACGTTAAAAGATTATATTAAGTTTAACGACAATGGAAGACAATTTGAGTTAAACGAAGATCTAGAAATATCAGTAACCGTAAATACGAATGAACTTGATCTTGGAACTATGAAGTTATCATATAAAGGCGAGTCAGGTACATATAAGAACGGCGAAGGCATATGTTCTTTTAAAGATAGCGTACACTATCAAGCACAAGGTACATATTATGTAAGTCATTATGGATATGAACAACAAAAATTCATGAAAAACGGCATAATAAAATCAGGAGAAAAAGCGTTCTGTGTATTTGTCGCAACAGATCCTGCAAGGCCTATAACGAATATTGATAACTTAAAAATAGAAATATACGGCGGCAATAATTCAGAATTTACCAATTTTACGACAATAAAGAAAAAAACAAATGACGGAACTTTTGGTTCTATTACGGTGTATTTTACTGATAACGTTTGGCCAAATGAAAATGAACTTAATATAAAAGTTTATATTGAAGAGTGAACGTTATCCAACATTAAAGATGTGCGTTTTACGTAACACATTATAAAACATGTTATGACAAATTTTCATACCGCCCTAATATATCATAAACTTCTCTTGAAGCCATGGCAACGGAAATACGAAGCGTACCGTATTTTTCCTTTATATCCATGATGCGTAAGCCATGTTTTCCATAAAGGTGATGCTCTGCTTTCAATTGTGTGCGCAATTCGTCAATGAAATCTTGCCCGAACCTGTTCCTCCAGCCTTCAGGAATCATTTCTAAATATGTGAATCTAGGAACGCAATAGATTATACTGTCAAAAAATTGAACGATATCGTAAAGCTTGTATTCGCACCACCAGAAAAACTTATGCCGTCTGGTATATCGCTTGACCCCGTCTGCCGTAGGGTATTTTAATTTTAAAAACCTATCGGATTCTGGTATCTTGTCGATATTTATTCTTGCAAAATCTTCCATCTTGTTATATAAATTATGTTGCTTATTTCTTACAGTCCAACAAGTATGATGCATATTGCTAAAAACATTCCTTGGATAAAGGAACGGATATTTCAAGCAAAGTAATGTACACTTTATTTTATTCGACAGATTACTCATTTTTGGTGCGGCTCATAAGATCGATAAATTGTTCTTTTGTACAATTTGTACAAATGGTTTTCATAATTTTCATTGTGCCGCCTCCTTTTCTTTAATGCAGCTTTTCGCCGCGGTTGGTTCAGCCTTTTCATTGAGCTCATTGAGCTTCAAGACGCGAAATAAAATATCAGCGATGACTTCGATGTTTATTTCGATTTGATCCCAAACATCAATCTTAACGAACTCGACAAGTTGCTTCTTTTCGATTTCAACGATTTCAGAAAGCGTCGCTTCGTAATCTTCCAAATTTCTCGCCGTGATGTCCTTGACGCGATTAAGCCAATCATAGTATGGCCATGGTCCTACGATAACTTCGTATTCGCACTTCGCCAAAAAATGATATTTGCCGGCATGCTCGATAAACTCAATAAGCGACTTGCGATCAGTAGGACGATCCTTGACACGTAAATTGACATAAATGTTCTTTAACACCGCAATGACGTCGAAAGTTTCGATACGATTACGGTTGAAATTTACCATTACGAAAAATGAATCAGACGTTGATTTCTTTTCGTTTTCATGCAACATAACTTTTATATTTTATCGGTTGATGATAGTCGGGCAAAGATTCCACCCTTTATGGTGGAGTTAGTTAACGCAACATACTATAAATATAATAGCATAAAATATATAAAGGTTATGATAATTAATAAAAAAATAAAGAACCTCATAAGATATGTCTTAATAGGCATTGTCGTCATATGCGCTATTACGTTTTTCATTCAACAAAAGAGCATTTCGGATCTCAGGCGAAAAAACAACACGCTTAAGAATAATATCGAAGCCGCGACAGATACGATTAACCATTACATCGACGAAAACGGAAACCTGCATGCTGAACGTACCGCATATCTCGCCGACATAAAATTACTACGCGATTATTTGGATCTTGAACGGAACAAAGCGCCAATAACGGTAACCAAATATGAAATAATCTATAAAGATACCATTATAGGCAATACAAAAATAATCTATAAAGACACGATCAACTATACGGCGGCAGATATCAATGTGAATACGCATAAGGAATTTGACAAGAGCTTTTATGACATAGCCGTCAAAATTCCATTGACTATATGCGATACTACAAAACAAATAACCGCCGGTAACGCTGACATAATGCTTAACCAGAAAATATGGATCCAAAGTTATCTATATGAGCAAGACGGATTTTATAAGGTAAACGTCATGACTGATATACCTGGCGTTGAATTTGAAGGTCTTGACGGGCAAGTGGCAGTAGACAAGAAAACAGAAAGGCAATTCCGCAAGAACTGGGGAATCGGCTTGCAACTCGGTGGTGGCATCGGCGTTTATGACCGACATTTTATTCCTACTGTTTATGTCGGTATCGGCATACAATATGTGCCTAAATTCTTACAATTCTAAATTCATATGTCATGCGTCAACTTTGGCCATCAAATGTCTATTTGATTCTTGCCGTCAAAGAATTCTATATGGCACATCATTAATGCCGTATTGAATCCGTGAATGAATTCGCGTGTTGCGATTTCGCCGACGACGATGTTGTTAAGGATATATTCCTTTGAATTTGGATTGATGTACTTTTGGCGTTCGTAATCGCCAATCATTTCAGCGAGCTCAAGGACATCTTTTCGAGCGTCGTCTTCTAAGATAAGTTTCATATGCTT
Organism: Clostridia bacterium; assembly: GCA_009928745.1. GTDB lineage: Bacteria > Bacillota > Clostridia > Christensenellales > CAG-1252 > SACC01. The sequence goes on along the minus strand of SACC01000115.1, from coordinate 1,893 downwards.
ATAAATTTAATTCAATTCTACGTACCCAAAAATAAAATCCTCTTTCAATGATTCATAAATCTCACCTTCAAGCCAGACTTCAGTACCTTTTCCAATAGGCTTTATGATAGTATCGCCGACTTTATATTTCGATCCTTCCGGCACGGCAATGATTTCGGCATAACGGTTTCTGCCAGATGTCGATGGAATAATAATGCCCGATGCTGTTTTTGTCTCGACATTTTCAATATCCTTTATTAGGACATACCCGTTTTTCATTTCAACGTTTATCATAAGCTAACTGATTTACTATCATATTTCTCTATCAACGCTATGGCGACCTTTTTCAGACTATCGCGCATTCCGTCAGGTATTTCGCTTTTCTGGCAATACAAATCGATATATGCCTGCATATTCTCAGACAATGATTTCGAAACGTCGTACAGATCTGCGTCTGACTTCTTGCCGTCTTGCAAACCGCTATCGTCTTTGTCATCGCCTGTTATTTCTACTTTAATATCGGCGGCAGACTTCAACTTGTCGTAAATAATATTCATATTGATTTTCTTCACTTCTTCAATTGGTATGAAAAACTTAAGAAAATTATTCTCCGCAGCTTTATTGAGATCTTCGACACTCGTATTCATGAGATCCAAAATATTGCACGCCATGAATTTCGGCGAAATCTCGTTTTTTACAAATTCAAGGTGCCCGTCTTCATGCAATATCGTATATCCTCTTGCGTTCTCACAGTCGTTAAAATTCATTTGATAAGGCGAACCGACATAATAAATACACTTGCCTGTCTTATGGCGTGTATGAAGATGTCCTGAGAATATCATGTCGAAATGAGATTCGATGGTTTTTCTGTCTACGCCGGTTTCAGATCTAACGAACTTACGCATAATGGCGCCTTGTATCTCAGCATGGCAAAACATATAATCGACATGCCGCTTGACGGAACTAACGATATTGATGAACTCGTCATTGTCATTGTTCCACGGCATCATAAAGAATTCTTTGTCGCCTCGCTTGATAATTTTCGGTTCCTTATAAACATACATGTTCGGAATATCCTGCAGAATATCGATTGAACTGATGTCATTGCTGTTCTTATACATCATATCGTGGTTTCCGCCGATAATATGGACCTCAGAAAATATCGTTAACAAGTCCTTAAACAGATTCGAAGTAAAAGAAAGCGTACGTAAACCAATCGTACTACGGTTATCGAATACGTCACCGCAATGTATCAAGATGTCTCCGGGTTCTACGGTTTTCTTTACCGACGGAATAAACGACTTATAAAAATAATCCTCAATCGTCTTATGCCAAATGAGGTTATTGTTTTTAATTCCTAAATGAGTGTCTGATATAATGTATACTTTCAAAATGAACAGATTTTAAAATAGAACGTATTTTTCATTAATTGTAGTGCTTAAAAGATTACTTATATGTTTGTTGTGTTTAGCGAACAACTTAAGTTCATTAACAAGGATATGCTTTATGCCATTAGGAATTTGTTTCCAAAATGTATTGTAATCTAAAGCATAATAGTCGCAGAAAATAACGTATGTAATGACCGCATTGCCATCACCGAAATAATTGTATGTAGCGAAAAAGACATAAATGAAAATGTCATAAAGAGATCGCTTAGAAACGCGATTTTCGATCCCGTTGCTCGTTATGACATTGTATTTGTCGTAGCTCTTGCTTTTAATAAGTTCTGTAATATATTTGTCGATATCCGATTCATCATGGTCAGTCGTATCAACATATAGCGCGTCTATATCGTCGGCGCCGTATGATCCGAATTCTATCGATGCCGTTTCGAATTCGACATTGTTCCAGCTGTTGTTCATAACAGCTGTAGTATTTTTTCTATCTATTGACATATATTATTTTAGCGAAGAA
>SACC01000648.1 GCA_009928745.1 Clostridia bacterium | reverse complement strand
GTGCTATAGACTATCCTTTTGATGCCGTATCTCATATCAAGAGGCTTAAGCGCGACAACGGCTTGAATAGTGGAGCAGTTGGGATTGGCGATAATACCCTTGTTCCAGTCAACGTCTTCCGGATTGACCTCGGGAACTACAAGGGGTACTTCGGGATACATTCTCCATTGGCTGCTGTTGTCAACAACGATTGCGCCTTCATCAACGAAAAGCGGCGCGAAAATTTTGCTTGTGCCGCCGCCTGCCGAGAACAGGGCGATGTCGATGTTTTTGCCTTTTATATTTTCAGGTGAAAGCTCGATAACGATATGCTCTTTACCCATAAATTTTATAGATTTACCCGCGCTTTTAGCGGATGCAAACAAATAATAATTATCTACGGGGAGCTGTCTCTCCTCTAGAACCTTTAGGAACATACTGCCTACCATACCGGTGGCTCCTACTACTGCGATGTTGTACTTTTTCATTGTAAAAATCTCCTGTATATAATATGCTTATTTTTACGCTTTTGCGCAAAATATTACATTTAGCATAGTAACATATTATTATTATAGTTGTCAAAAGAAAAAAGGGGAATAATAACAATATCATAGTAGATTTTAATTGATATTTTCCACTTATTATAGTAGAATGTTGATACAAATTGCTAAGGAGCTTAATATGTCTAGAGCATCACTCTTATTGAAACTCTCAATCAAGCAGGACGAAAGAACTGTACCGCAGGCAGAAATAAAGGGTCACATATCCTATTTCTTCCGTACGTTTATGGACAAGTTTGCAGACGCTTTCAAAGCCAATATGCTTTTCGTTGCGATATTTGGTCTGCCTATTCTTTTCCTTGCATTTGTGCTGCCGGGCATTTTAGAGAATATGATTATGAACGGTAAGTCGTTTATCGGCAATGTGGGTATCGGATATCCCGGCACTGTTGATAATCTTACTGAAGCGCTTTCGCAGAAATATGGTTACTTCCGTGCGCTTGTTTTCCCTTGTTTTATTC
>SACC01000114.1 GCA_009928745.1 Clostridia bacterium | reverse complement strand
ACCCAGATGATTATTGGCGCCTCGGGTGAGAGCGATGCTCAAATTGTTAGGCTTAGCGAGGCTTTATATAATAACTACCAAATGAAACGCGTATATTATTCGGCGTATGTGCCTGTGAATCAGCATTCGCTGCTGCCTGCCATCCGCGTTGATTTGCGGCGCGAACACCGCTTATACGAGGCGGACTGGTTGCTACGCTTTTACGGCTTTTCGGCTAACGAAATACTCCCCGCCAATTACAATCTGGCGTTAGATATTGACGTCAAAAGCGATTGGGCGCTCAACAATTATCAGCATTTCCCCGTTGAGGTCAATACCGCGAGTTACGAAACGCTGCTAAGAGTACCCGGAATAGGTGTAAAAAACGCATATCGAATAGTAGAAGCGCGCCGCCATCAGCGGCTTACTTCAGATATGCTGACTAAGATGCGCGTAGTTACCAAAAGAGCGCAATATTTCCTAAAAGTTAACGGCAAATTCTTGGGTAGTTCGGAAAATCCCACGCTTATCCGCCGCCTGCTTAGCGGCAATCAAGCGCTCATTGGCAACAATATCAGATATGAACAAATGACACTTTTTGACGCGCATAACGCCAATACTGGTGAATTCTGATGAAAATATTGTTAGTTGAGAGCAATCTGGCAGCTTTTTTGAGCGCCGTTTATTACGCCTATTACGAATCGTCTCCCGATTTAATCACCTCGAACTGCGCAATTATCTCCTTACTTGACAATGTTATCGAGATATCTGCCGACTTGGTAAAGGCGCGCAAGGTGCGCAAGGGAATAACGGAGAAGGCTGGTTATGCGGCGTATAAAGAGATAAGCGACGCGTATTTATCCTGCGACCCTGCAAAAGAACAGAAAATTTATCAATATTTGCAGCTACTATTCAAGCACGGCAAAGCGGTTTTTTCCATGCACCATATTACGGAGGTTATTGCTTTCAATGATTTAATAAAAAAGGTGCGCCATGAAGCGCACCGTATGCAGGGATTTTTAAGATTTCAGGAGATGAGTAACGGCATATTTTATTGTTATTTTGGTACGGACAATGACATTTTAGAGCTGATACTACCCCATTTCACCTCGCGTTTTAACTGTCAGCAGTTCGTTTTGCACGACATAAAAAGAAAAAAACTTGCCTACTACGACGGCGCGCAGTGCCATCTGCTACCTGCTGAAGAGGTTACCATAACACTTAGCGATAAAGAAGTCCTAATAAGCGGACTCTGGAAAGAATACTTCAACAATGTCGCGATATCAGACCGCGCCAATTCAAGATTGCAAACGCAATTTTTGCCTAAAAAATATCGCTGGTTTATGAATGAATTTTAGTTTCTGCCGGCTTTCCCTTCGGCGTTCTTCTATGTTGCAATATTAAAAATAATTTTGTATATGTATACAGATTTTATTAGTTTTGTTATCTTTTGAAGAGAACAGTAATATATTATTACGTCTTATTTTTTTGTTTTCGCCTCAATGGCTACTGTCTCTAAAAGCTGTGTTTTGCCGCATGCTTTTGCAACAGCTTTCCAAATATAAGGAAGGAAAAACATTATTATCCCGATAAACAGAGCGCCTACAAAGAACATTCCCATCGTATAATGCGTTCTAAATAATATGAAGTCAATGTTTCCTTGTATAAAGGGTAACGGAGCATCAGGCTGAAAGGCGGGTATTGCCAATGCTCCGAGTACACTGTTGACTATAAGCGAGCCGCTGTTCGTGTGCATTTTTGTAGTGATTCTACCCTTAAATATCGCCTTAATAAAGGTGACTAGATTCATCGCGATATTAATTAATGATATTAACAGCGCAAGTATCATCATATATCTTGACATAAACTCCAACAAATCTGCTATCCCTGTCCATCTACGGGTCAAAACATCGGAGGGTTCAACAAAAGTTTCAAAATATGTAGAATCGGTTTCAATGCCAAGCTTCTCAATTATCGGGTAATTGAATGCCGCGCTTAAAGCGTCTCATGCAGTGACGGAAAAGTCCGCGGGTCCCGCAATATATGTGCCGAAATATGTACCGACAAATAGAATACATAAGACAAGAAGTATAATTGGGAGAGTTCTGCCCTTAATGTAGGTTACCTGTTTGATTCCTGTTTTTTCTTTTTTCATAAAATCCCCCAAAAACGTATTTTTGATATTGATTATAGCATTGATTACAATTTCAGTCAATATATACTTTGGAGTCACTGCCAAATACTATAAAAGAAGCTAAATATTACAGAAATAATAAAGTGAACAAGTTTATTTTTCAAAAAGTATTGAATACATCAATAATAAATGGTAAAATATATAAATAAATAAAAAAGAAAAGGAGTGCGATATGAGACTTAGCAGTGAAAAGAACAAAGAAAATGTAAAGTACATGACTGACGGCATAACTCACATTATTAAGACGTTCGAAAAACGTCCACCGGGTAGTAAGGGTGAAAGAGATGCCCAGAATTATATGGCGTCCGATCTCGAAAAGTATATGGACAAAGTTTGGACAGAAGACTTTGAGCTTCATCCGGGCGCATTTATGGGCTGGATTTATATTACGGTAGCATGCTTATTGCTTGCATTCACCTCTTTCTGGCTTAGCCGTCTAGCAACACTGATATTCATAGTGCTAGCGATCATTCCGATGATAACACAATTGATATTATATAAAGAAGTATATGATCCTCTCTTCAAAAAAGAGACTTCAGTCAACGTAGTTTCTGTAAAAAAACCTAAGGGCGAAGTGAAAAGAAGAGTCATTCTTAACGGTCATGCTGATGCGACTTGGGAATGGACTATACTTTATAAGTTCGGCTTTGGCGCTTTCAAAGCGGTATTTTTAATTTCAATTATTGGCGTATTCTATTTCTTAGGTCTTGCTATTGCAGGATTGATAGTAATTGACAATCCCCTATTTATTCTGCTTCCCGCCAATCAGACTATACTGATACTTGGCGCAATCGGCAGCATATTCGTACCTTTCTGGATAGTGCTTATCTGGTTCTCCGATGAAAAGACGGTTGTAGACGGCGCTAACGATAACCTCACCGGCTGCTATGTCCCAATGGCTGTTGCGAAGACGCTTAAAGAAGAAGGCATCGAACTACAAAATACCGAATTTATGGTGGTGCTAAGCGGCTCTGAAGAAGCCGGTCTAAGAGGCGCAAAGAGGTTCGCGGTAAAACACAAAGAAGATTTGAGCGATGTTGAAACAATAATTATACCCTTTGAGACACTCCGCGAAAAAGAACATTTAAGCATTTTCGAAAGAGATCTTAATATGACAGTAGCTACAGACAGACAGTTGCTCGCTTTAATTAAACAGGCAGGCAGAAATGTGGGTACCGAACTCCAAGTCGGCATGGTAGAATTAGGCTCAACTGATGCGGCGGCGTTCACTCAGGCAGGATTCAAATCCGTCTGTATCGGCGCAATGGATCACGATCTACAGCCTTACTATCATACAAGAAAAGACACCTATGACAATCTTGACCCCGAGACCTTGGGAATCTCGCTTGACATAGCGCTTGAGACAGTCCTTCTCTACGACAAAGAAGGTCTACCCGCTCCCCTTCCTAAAGGCACAAAGTAATTAGAAATAATATCTTAAATAAAATCCCTTTCGGCTTCGAAAGGGATTTTATTTAAGGAATTCAAATCTGTCTTAAAATTCAGCTTGATTCTATGTATTTATTACATCCTCAATATTTTTATATTATATTGCAAAATTATCTATTGAAACTATCCTTCTATTGCATATTTTTTATTGTTTTAATATTTTTACCATATCCACATCCGGACTGGATATTGGCATTACATTAAAGTTGTCTACTAGATATTTCAGTATACTTGCGGATATAAAAGCAGGTAACGTCGGTCCAAGATATATATTCTTTATACCTAGCGCAAGTAAAGTCAGCAGTACGCATACCGCCTTTTGCTCGTACCAAGACAGCATAAGCGTCAACGGGAGCTCGTTAACACTGCATTTGAAAGCCTCGGATAACGCAAGCGCTAACTTAATCGCGCCATAAGAATCATTGCACTGACCCATATCAAGTATGCGCGGCAGCCCGTCTATTGCTCCTAAGTTTAAATCATTGAATCTGTATTTACCACAGGCAAGCGTTAGAATAATCGTATCTTGGGGCGATTTTTTTACAAAATCGGTATAATAATTTCTTCCCGGACGCGCTCCGTCACAACCTCCTACAAGGAAAAAATGTTTGATCTTACCGTTCTTAACCGCATTCACTATCTTATCAGCAGACGAAAGCACTGCGCCGTGACCGAATCCTGTAGTTACCTCTGCCCCTCCATTGATGCCGGTTATGAGCGTATCTTCGGGGTAACCGCCTAGCTCTAAAGCCTTTTCAATAATCTTGCCAAAGTCTCTGTCCTCGCCTATATGCATCATTTCGGGATATGCGACCACTCCGGTTGTAAACACTCTGTCTTTATAACTTTCTTTAACGGGCATTATACAATTGGTAGTGAACAGAATGGGCGCTGGTACAGCTGCGAATTCCCTTTGCTGATTTTGCCAAGCGGTGCCAAAGTTTCCCTTTAGGTGGGCATACTTTTTGAGCAGCGGATAACCGTGCGCAGGCAGCATTTCGCCATGCGTATAAATATTGATCCCTTTATCTTTTGTTTGTTCAAGCAAAGCTTGCAAATCTAACAAATCATGCCCGGTAATAATAATGAACGGTCCTTTCTCTATTGTCAAAGGTACAACAGTAGGTACAGGGGTACCGTATGTTTCGGTATTCGCTTTATCAAGCAGCTCAATACATTTTAGGTTAACCATCCCAAGCTCCATAACCATAGGTAACAGCACATCAGCGCCCAGTTCACTGCCTATTGCCAGCATTCCCTTATAAAAGAACTCCATTACGCTATTATCATGATATCCAAGCGCATCCGCATGGCATGCGTAAGCAGCCATACCCTTCATACCGAGCAGCAGGAGCGTTTTTAGCGAGCGTATATCTTCATTATCCTGCCAAATCAACCTCATATCGTAATTTTCGCCGCTTTGTCCGAGTGACTGCTTCGCTGCATTAACCCTTTCAATCATTTTAACAACCGCCACATCATCAAAATTAACGTTGGTTATTGTTGTAAAAAGTCCTTCAATCATCGCTAAATCGGAGCTTTTTGTTCGCTTATTTTCAAGGCGCGCTCTTGCTAGTCCAACCAATGCGCCGAGCAGTTCGTCCTGATGATTTGCTACAAAATCAGGTTTGCCGCACACACCCATTTTACCCATGCAGCCTTTGCCGCCGGCGGTTTGCTCACATTGAAAAC
>SACC01000113.1 GCA_009928745.1 Clostridia bacterium | reverse complement strand
ATATTATACTTTTTTATGCGAACCACATAATTTTTATGCAGTTTCTATTTTGCTTGCCGCTTGTAGATTGAGCAACTCAATTGCGCTCTCACGCATTTTGTATTTCAATATTTTACCTGCGGCATTCATAGGGAATTCGCTGACAAAGGTTATGTATCTCGGCACCTTATGCTTAGCCATATTAGCGCGTACATATTCTTTGAGCTCCTCGTCGCTTGATTCCACGCCCTCTTTAAGGATTACACACGCCATGACCTCTTCGCCGTATTGCTTGTCGGGTACACCAATTACCTGAACGTCTTTTACCTTAGAATGAGTATAGAGAAAGTCTTCTATCTCCTTGGGATAAATATTTTCTCCGCCGCGGATAATCATATCTTTAATGCGTCCGGTTATTTTGTAATAACCTTCGGGAGTACGGCGAGACAAATCTCCGGTGTGCAACCAGCCATCTGCATCGATTGCCGCCGCTGTTGCCTCGGGCATCTTATAATAGCCTTTCATAATATTATATCCGCGCGCGACAAATTCACCGTCCACATTATCCGGCAACTCCTCACCGGTAACCGGATCGACGATTTTGCACTCAACCCCGAACATAGCCTTGCCAACCGTGCTTATACGCGCCTCAAGAGGATCATGTATGCTGCTCATCGTACAACCCGGTGACGCTTCGGTCTGTCCGAACACAATGCAAACCTCATTCATATTCATCTTATCGACTACATCTTGCATAACCTTAATCGGACACGGGCTTCCCGCCATAATGCCCGTTCTCATATTGGAAAAGTCGGTCTTGTCAAAGTCCTCATGCGCTATCATAGCGATAAACATTGTAGGTACGCCGTGAAAAGCGGTGATTTTTTCTTTATTAATACATTCAAGCGATTTTTTAGGGGAAAATATTGGCATCGGACACATTGTTGCGCCGTGAGTCATACACGCAGTCATCGCAAGCACCATTCCAAAACAATGGAACATAGGCACATGAATCATTAACTTATCAGCGGTAGAAAGGTCAAGACCATCTCCGATATTTTTGCCGTTATTGACTACATTGTAATGGGTAAGCATTACGCCTTTTGGGAAACCGGTAGTGCCTGAAGTGTACTGCATATTGCATACATCGTGCGTATTGAGTCTTGTGCGTCTTGCTTCGACTGCCGAATACGGCACCGTCATGCCTTTTTCCATAGCCTCATCAAAGCTATATGCGCCTTCAAGCGCGCAGCCAACCGTAATAACATTCCTTAATACTGGCAATCTTTTTGATAACAGCTGTCCTTTTTCTGATGTCGCAAGTTCTGGACAAAGCGTACGTATAATCTCGACATAATTACTGTCACGATACCCGTCAATCATAATAAGTGTGTGCGTGTCGGACTGTTTTAGCAAATACTCCGCTTCGTATATCTTATAGGCAGTATTGACAGTAACGAGCACTGCTCCGATTTTTATCGCCGCCCAAAATGTTATAAACCACTCGGGTACATTAGTTGCCCATATTGCGACATGGTCGCCTGCTTTTACACCCATTGCAATAAGCGCTCTGGCAAACTTATCAACATCAGCGCGAAATTCGGTATATGTACGTGTATAGTCAAGCTCGGTATATCTGAACGCATATTGGTCGGGAAATTCCGCGCATACGCGGTCTAGTACATCGGGGAAAGTCTGCTCTATAAGCTTTTCCTTTTTCCAAATATACTTGCCTGTTCCCATGCTGTTTATTTGCAACGCGCTTTTATCGTCTTTATATGGCTGCATATAATTAGCAAAATGAGGGAATACAATACCTGCATCGCTAAGTTCTCCTGACCAACGCTTTACCCATTCAAGCGAAACATATCCCTTAAAACCTATCTCTATAAGACTTTCAAGCATACGCTCTATGGGCAAATCACCCTCACCCATCATTTTGTACTTAACTTTGCCGTTTTCAACAATGCTGTCCTTAATGTGGACATGCTTAATGTATTTTGATATTGTAGCAAGTGTTGTCTCAGGCTGTTCGCCAAAATATCTATATGGATGGTGCATATCCCATAACGCCGCTACTTTGTCCGAATCAACCGCGTCTAATAGTTGTTTTAATCTCACTGTATTACCGTATACGCCGTTAGTTTCCACTAACAAAGTGACATTTTTATCCTTTATAAGCCCCGCAAGTTTTTTTAACACTTCAATTATGTAAGCGTCGTCAATCTCGCCTTTGGGCATCGGATCGCTGTCTGCAAGTATTCTGATGTAAGGCACGCCAAGTTTGTCGGCAAGCTCAACATAACTAAGTATCTCGAATATAACCGCTTCATATTTGTCCTTGTACTTCAGGCAGGCGCCCGAAGACAAACAGGATATCTGCAAGTTTAATTCTTTTAGTTTTTTAATGGTGGCAGGCAGCGCTTCGTCGGTAAACGGGCGAGCGTTAACGGCAAAAATATCGTCGCCCAAGCCTCGTATCTCAATACCTTCAAAATCCAAATCTTTAGCCATTGAATAGATGTCTGTCCAGCTTGAATTGGGGCACGCAACTGTCGAAAAACTTATTTTCATAATTTACCTCGCTAATTTTGCCATACCGTAAAGTCGGCGATTAATTGTTAATTGTAATACGTAAATGTCTGTCTAAGTCGAATTGGTTCCAAGGATACTCCTCAAGGTCGGGATACAGTCTAAACACCATGATATCACGGGTTGTAGGGTGAGGAAAGCGTAGTTCTGTTGCCCAAAGCGCAAGATTATTGCATTTTGGATCGGGGGTCTTGTTATACTTGACATCACCTAACAAGGGATTGCCGATAAATTCCATTTGAACACGGATTTGGTGACTTCTTCCGGTTAATAGATTGACAGTAATTAAGCTGTTATCCTCTTTTTCTTCCAGCAATTTATAGACCAATACCGCTCTTTTTGCTCCTGCTGTCGTCATAGGCACTACCTTGACAAGGTTAAGATTCTCATACTTGTAAAGATAATCATCCAGCTTTTCGCTATTTCTACGCGTTTTGCCTTTTACTACTGCAAGATATTTTTTCTCAAGTTCACCCGCCTGTATGCTTTCGGTAAGCCTTGCAGCCGCCTTTGAGGTCTTAGCGAATACCATTACGCCGCCTGTCGGACGATCAAGACGGTGCACAAGTCCTAAAAATGCGTTACCCGGCTTAGTATAAGTCTCCACAAGATATTCTTTAAGTAAAGTAAGCATATCTTTATCGCCCGAACTATCCTCCTGTGAGGGGACATTATAAGGCTTAACCACAACAATAATGTGATTGTCCTCGAATACTATATTCAAATCTTTGTAGTTAATATCTTTCATATATTCCTTTTTGTCTTTTGTAATTTGTATTAAAAAGTAGCTAGTCCGCTACAACCGCAAGGCAAATCTATACCCTCGTCGGTAGGCAATGTTACCTCATATGCTATGGTCTTCGCGCCTTTGCTGCGCAGATTAATGTCAATTAGATTTTTTATAACGGTGGGCTGTAGACCGGTAGTATATGAATTAACCAGATAGAACAGCGGCTTGTCGCTTAATAAATCCACTGTTTCGGCAATCAAATCAAACAGATTATCCTCTATCTTCCAAAGTTCGCCGTTAGGACCTCTGCCAAAGCTCGGAGGATCCATTATTATTGCGTCGTACTTTTTGCCGCGTCGAATCTCCCGCGTGACGAATTTTAAGCAGTCGTCCACAATATATCTTACACTTTTATTGGCAAGACCGGATAACTGAGCGTTTTCTTTGGCTCTTAGTACCATTGACTGCGCCGCATCCACATGACATACCGATGCGCCCGCGCTCAAACAGGCAAGAGTAGCTCCGCCGGTATACGCAAAAAGGTTAAGCACACTTATTGGTCGTTCCGCCGCCTTGATGAGTGTAATCATTCTATTCCAATTACAAGCCTGTTCGGGGAAAAGTCCCGTATGCTTAAATCCTTTCATAAGTCTAAGTGAAAAGGTCAAATCGTTGTAGCTGATATTAAAACTTTCGGGGATTAGGCGGATGCTTTCCCACTTCTCACCGTTCTTCCCGTCGGGAATATATTTCGCGTTAAGTTTTGGATAATTATCCATATCAATACGGGCGCGCCAGATAACCTGCGGATCGGGACGCAATAAAAACACATTGCCCCATCTTTCCAGCTTCTTTCCGTCACCAGTTGCTATTATTTCGTAATCCTTCCACCAAATTGTCATAATCTCTCAATCGCTATAGTAAGCTGCTCGCCGTTGATGTCCCATTCCTTAGGATAGCCTCTAGTTGCATTATCGTCTAGTATGTCGCAAAGCACATCGCTGCATACATCGCCGCGCTTAACAATCTCCAAAGTCTTTTCGCTGCATTTTAGCCCGACTCGGATATGATCTGTCACTTCAAAATCGGCTTCCTTACGCATTGTCTGTATCTTACTGACTATTTCGCGCGCAATGCCCTCTTCAATCAAATCATTAGTAAGATTGGTATCAAGTACCACAGTAATTGCACCGTTGCTGTCGGTTACAAAGCCGACTTTGCTCACTGTGCTTATCAAAAGATCCGCCTCGGTCAACTCAATCTCTTTATCGCCGATAACTGTATTATATACTCCGCCGTTAGCGACTGCGCGCACTAACGCTTTTGTATCGCAAGAGCTAAGATAGTTACGGATAACGCCAAGCATACTGCCGTATTTTGGACCTAAAGTCTTGAGCTGAGGTTTTATTTCGTAATTAACCAGCTCGTTATCCTCTTCAATCAACTTGAATTCTTTTACATTCAATTCGTCTGCGGCTATTGAGGTTATACCGTTTAGCGCAGGCTTGTAACCGCTCTTTACATACACGGTAGAGAGAGGTTGACGGTTTTTGATTGCCGCTTTGTTACGGCAAGCTCTGCCAAGCACTACTACGTCAATAATATATTCCATCTCTTTTTCAAGAGTCGCGTCAACATAGCTCATATCAGCTACTGGATAATCAGTAAGATGCACGGATATTTGAGCTTCTTTGTCAAAATTCTTGACAAGATTTTGATATATGCTTTCCGCCATAAAGGGAGTAAACGGCGCAATTAACTTTGCAAGCGTGGTAAGCGCAGTATAGAGTGTTGTATATGCCGCCGCCTTATCGCTTGTCATGTCCTTGCCCCAATACCTTTCACGCGAGCGGCGTACATACCAATTGGACAGCTTGTCCGTATACTCTTGAATTGCTCTTGCGCTTTCGGTTATTTTGTAATCATTAAGACCTTTTTCTTGCCCGATTCTTCTTCCTTTGCGAGTCTCAACAGAATATGATCCTTCTTCCGAATCAGGGGGCGTCGTAATACTCGTTGGTTTTGAGAATTTTGCAT
>SACC01000647.1 GCA_009928745.1 Clostridia bacterium | reverse complement strand
AATCGCGTTGAGCCATGGATTTCCGCCTGTCGTATAAAATCCGAAATTAGTGAAGCATAGCACCGTAGTAATAAATATAGGAAGCGGGATAAAGATAAGATACGGACGGCACTTGCCCCACTTTGAGCGTGTCTTATCCACGATCGTGCCCATCATAAAATCGTTGAATGCGTCCCACACCCTTGCCGAGGTCATAATAATGCCGACCGCAATTGCGGGTATCAGCATCGTAAATTGGAGATAATACGCCAGCCCCGCGCCGATAATATTGTATATTATATTTTGTCCGAGCATAGAAACTAAGTAGACATTCCTTTCCGATTTTGTATATGTCAGCAGCTTTCTTTGTTCCATATCCTATCTCCACCGATACGCTTTTCCCGCCATCGCAAAACAATTCAGATTAAATATACAGACAACATTTTACTTACTTATCATTTATTATGAACTATATATCGAGTTAAGTAAATAGCAATCCGCATTTGCGTTGCAAACGGCGCAACACGCGCCGAGCTTATACCGTTCCGCAGCGCATTAACGTGATATAATATATCAAACGGTAAAATTATTCTGCTTATGGAAAATGTACAGGGGGCGTTATGAGGATTAGACCGTACGAAGAAAAAGACCGCGACTGTGTGAAAGTTGTCAGCGTTAGAACGGGGGGTAATCCTACCGCCGAAAAAGACAAGCGCGCGTTATGGTGCCTTTTTCTTGATTATTATATTGAAATTGAGCCTGACTGCTGTTTTGTGGCAGCCGACGATGACGACAATGCGGTCGGATTCGTTATCGCAGCGTCAGATCATATTGAATATGAAAAAATATACAGGGAGAAATATCTCGCCAAGCTTTCCCGGATAAAATGGCACTACGGCGTATATAAGCGCTTTGAATTGCTGCTGTCAAGAAAGTTCGGTAAAAAATACAAGGCTCACCTCCATATAGACATCAACCCCGAATATCAGCGCGCGGGACTCGGACACAGACTGATGAACGCTTTGATAA
>SACC01000646.1 GCA_009928745.1 Clostridia bacterium | reverse complement strand
ATTATACACCGTGATAATGACGCTTGTTTTCATGAAGTCATCGTTACCGCAGATCTCGCCCGTAGAAAACCCACGTTCCCGCGGCGCCCGCCGAGCGGGCAAGCGGCCACTTGGCTGCCGCCGTGGCAAATTCCAAGGAACATTCAAATTTCTAAGGCGGGCTATGCCCACAACCCAAACCAAGCAGTTGCCATCGCATAAATTAACGCGCGAAACTTTTACCACATCGTTTATATCAATGAATTATACTTCTGATTCTTCAGTAGATACTTGAAATGAGTATTTGAGTTTTTCATACATGGCAAAGCACTTTCACTACTTGGCTTGTCTACAGCACTCTCTCTTTATAATTGACCTCTTAAGCTGATTTGCCTGCTAGTCAAATTTAGTGCCGAACAATATTGAGCTACGTTTGAGGCACGAGGGCTTCGCTTTTGATATAAAAATATCTTGTACTTTTTGAAACTGACTATCTAAAGCAACACCATTTGAACGAATAATATTGCCTATTAAAAAGCCTCTGTCATAAATATAGACAATGCCTTTATCTTTATCCCAATAGCTCACCCCTTCAGGCAGTATAGGCGTAGAAAATACGCCATCACTTGACTCTATTAATAAACAACCCTCTATTACGACCAATCGTCCACCGACCCCCATATCTAACTGGGGTTCCTCAGGATCAAAAGGGTATGTAAATATATCTGCATATGTCGGTATTGATATACTCGGTGTATCATTTGTTTCAATCTTTAGAACTTTATTCTCACTAGCGGTCTTATTGATCGTGTTTATTGGAGGTGTCATACAACCTGATATTAATATTCCTAAAAATACGATAAAGCATGTTTTAAGCTTATAGCTGTCCTTATATACTATATTCATTTGAAATATTACCCTTAAATTTATTAGCATATGTTTACTAAATCAGTCTAAACCCTTGTATATAATCAGGACATCATTCGAATTATAAAAGGGTGCAATGCCGTGAAAAACCGTAACCAATACAT
>SACC01000112.1 GCA_009928745.1 Clostridia bacterium | reverse complement strand
GAACCATACAACAGCACTGTAGCCATAAGTATATAGTTTTCATAGTTGTCATCGCCCGTTCTTCTCGTTATGCTTTCAAGATATGCGCTCCTGTTTTGTTTCCAGAATAGTTCGTCGCTTGTCGTGCTTCCAATAATATTACCGGTATTTTTGCCCGTTATACCGCCTGCGAAGGTATTTGCACGCAAGAGAGCGCCGGATTCAATAATTACGATTGAATTCTCGATTACTCCCGAGTTTTCACCCACAATACCGCCTACTGTATGACCTGTTATGCTTGCGCCGTTCTTGATTCTTACAAGTGTGTTAATTATGGTTCCGTTATTGCGGTCGGCGACTGCGCCGAGAATACCGTTAAAATCGTATATATCGCTGTCAAGGATAAAGGTTAAATTTTTGAGCGTTCCTGCGCTATACCCGAATAACGAACTGGCGTTACTCAATGTTATTGTATAGAAGATACCGTTATACGAACCATTGAAAACTCCCTTGAAAGGAACGCTCAATGTGCCGATTTTTACAGGCATCAGCAAAGTAAGATTTGCACTTAAGGTAAACTCAAGATTCTCAAAGGAATAGCCTCCGATATTTACATCCATTTCAATTGACTTAAGCTGACCCACCGTTGTAATAATCGTTGACATTATAAGCACTTCGTAACGTGAGTTGATTATACTCGCATTAGCGATATAGCTTCCGTTAACGCCGGTAGTCAGCGGTACATATCTGCCTAAGTCTTCATCATAATAAGAGATACCTAGAGTTGCAGACAGCTGGTTATCCTTAGCATAATTGCTGTACCAGCCCATAACATTAAATCTGCCGCCTTCAATTGAAGTGTCATTCTCCATAATAACGAGATATGTATCATTATCCTCGTCATACGAAAGACTTGCCGCAAGCGCGCCCATACCTATAACCTTCATAACATTAATACTCGACTCGCCGATACTCGCATTAACGCGTCCGTAAGCTGCAATATTGTTCGACGCTTTTACAATAGCCCAAGAATTATATACAAGGTTTGTATCATCGTATCCAATAGCAATACCGCCCGCGCCCTCTTCTCCCGTCTCACTCTGCAAAACATAGCTTAATGCGGCATTGTATCCAATTACTATGACATTTCTAGTTTCGCCGGTTGTGTATGCGATAGCTCCGGCATACATTGTCTTTACCTTGCCGTCGCGGAGTTCAGTAGTTGAATAATTAATTTTACCGAGTGTCCCGTTAATCTCTATTACAAGATTCTTGATTACACCGTAGTCACCTACGTTTCCGAATACACCGGCGTATTTCCCCTCAACCAGCACACCGTTACTTATAGTAATCTTATTGCAGTTGCCGTTAAAGGTTGCGTTAAAGCCGCCCAAATCTCCGCCTATTGCGCGGTAAGTGTTGATATTGATATTAATGTCTGCGGTAAGATTAAAGATTAAGCCGTATAAATCATAGCCTGCGTTAGTATCTTCGGCAAGTTCCATAAGCTTTTCAAGCGTATCTATATCCGCATCCAAGAAAGACGCATAGTACAGTTTGTTCTTAAGATTTTTGTCCGCGTTGTACATATTCATATTTGCAAGCGACAAATCCTGTTTGTTACCGTCGCTGTCAAAGTAATACCACTCCTTTGCAGGATTGGGATTGGAGCCTGTAGCTCCGGTATTAAGGAATTGAATAACATTTTCTCCGATAAAGGAGCTCTCGAATTCACCGGCGGCAATAATTGTAAGAACATTGATTCCACCGTTGTATTTGCCTTGAACTGTGAGCTTATTTGCGCCGGACGCTATTGCATTGCTGATAGCCTCGTCAATTGTGTTATTGAAAAGCTGCTCGGCGTCGTTTCTAACCGCGTTGAACTGGCGGTTATATACCATTACCCAGCAATTCTCGGCAATGTTCAAGCCTTCCCAGCCGACAATGTTGTCGCCGTCGTATATTGCGTTGAAGCTAACATTGGTTGCTCCTGCAAGTCTGCCGGCTTCAATACGCGCCTGCGACTTAGCGTTTTTGTCTACTTCAACGATTATATTCTTCAGACTTGCTCCGTTATTGAGTCCTATTAGGAAGCCTGCGTATCGGGTATAATCAATATATCCCTCGTCAATTCTTCCAACCGTACCGAGAGCTACAATCTTTAGATTGCTAATACGCGCTTGTTTGCCTGTAATTCCGAATATTCCTGCATATCTTGCAGCGATTGTTACGTTGCTGGGTATAGTAATTTTGTATCCGTTACCGTTATATGCGCCGATAAATTCCACCATCTTATATTCGGTGCCGACGCTTCCGCTTCCGATTTGAATTTGACCTCCAACAGGCACATAATTAGATTGGAGAACTATATCGCGCGTTTGCTTATATATTACGCCTCGATAGTTCCTGCCTGCGTTGATAGTGTTCGCAAAGGTAAGCAGATCCTGATATGTTGCTATAAGGTCGTTAAGGAACAGCACAAGTATTTCACGGTTATTCCAGCTTTGAGCATCTGCCGCGCTTGCCGACAATGAAGTCTCGGGCAACAATATTTCGTCCAATACTTTGTTGTCGATAAAACCGTACGCTTTGGGTCCGTCCTCAACCTCTATCGCCGAGAAATTAATCCGCTTAGAAGTATCGGGGGAACTCCATCCGTAACCTGTATTTTGAATATTTATTTGCAATAAGCCTTTGCCGCTCTGATAAAGCACATTAGGCAGCGGAGGCTCTGTCCCGTTATTGAGTATTCCGCCCACTGCGGCTATCTCATAGTGCTCGGGAAGAATTACCCACGAGTTAACTATTACTGCGCTTTCGCTCACCATTCCAACCATACCGCCGCGCGAGTCTTTATTAACATTATATATTTGAGTCTCGTTCTGCAATACGACAACTACCTGAGCCAGTTTTCCTTTCAATAAGGATACCGCAAAGCCAGTATATATACTCTTGGCATCGCCAACTTTCTGACCTGTATAATCAGCCTGATTAACATATCTTTCTGCATAATCAGCTCTTATTATAAGATTCGATATTACTGCTGTTGACTCAACATATCCGAACAAACCTGAGAATACATTTTGCTTTTTGGTTATATCGCCAACGATTGTAATTGTATATCCGCAACCGTTGAAGCTACCCGTAAGCGGATATTCAGCTGTGCCGACAGGTTCAAAAAATGCTGCATTGATAACAATACTGCTCCTAAGAATAAAGGCAGCGCCCTGATCCGAATAAGTATTGATATTCTGGGCAAAATCATAGAAATCCTGACTTGTATCAATATCAAGACTGATAAAGGATATAATTACATTTTTATTGCTTGCAGAGGCTACCGGCGCAAAACTTACATTATTAACTGCTGTGGTGACTGTACCGTATATTGTTGCATAATTGGGTACGGCTGTAACTAGCTGTCTAGTGGAAATATTAGCATACCAGTTATCAAACAAGCGATAGTATTCCGCTGCATTTTCGCTTTGATTATTGATTGCGATAACAAAATTACTGGTGCTTGGCGCAAAGGTAACCTTCATACTGCCCGAGCCTAATACTCCGACAGAGTTTACCCCTCTGTTATCCGCGCCCTCTTTTACAACGGGTACCGATTGGTTATATATTACTGCCCAACAATTAATTATCTTTTCTGGATTAACAATTTCACCGGCAAAACCGCCCATGTTAGAGCCCGCGATAAGATAAGGCGAGCTTTCAAGATTAAGCGCGACATTAATTATACTGCCTTCCGCTTTACCTACTATTACACCCGCGTCCACACTTGTGCCCGAACCGAGTATAACGGATTTGTCAACCTGAACAATAAAGTTGCGTATTATGCTATTTGCCGAAGTATATCCGAATATACCGCTGTATGCTGTGCCTGCTATTCCACCGCCTGCCACAATGGTAATCGTATGATTATTTCCTTCAAATATGCCGGTAAACTGTCTGTTCAAAGTACCTATAGGCTGCAATGTTTTGTCAATCTCTATATCGCTCATAAGCTTGAACATAACACCGTTAAACAAATCGTATGCATTTACATACTGGTACATTGAGAAGAAATCGTTTTTGTCGTTAATAAACAAATTGAAATAACTCACATGGTGCAACTGATTCACCACAAATGCATCTGGAGTATATATATTATTCGCCATATTTCCGAGTTCTTGCAAAATAGAAATATTACTATACCACATGTATGGCGAATTATTCGCTTTGAAACTGATTAAGGGCTGCGCCTTGCTTGCGTCAAGCGTACCAATTACTGTGTCGTTATCGCTATTTACTATCTTCAATACATTAAAACCTGTCAATGAGCTTGAGCTGGCAAGTGTACGGACGCTGTTATATGCATACGCCCAGGTATTGAATGCAACATTCTGTATCGATTCGCCTGCAAGAAGTCCTTTTTTGCCATCAGCTGCAGATTGAATATCCCTTGCAACATAGATAAGTGAATTGCGCACTGTGCCTGCTGTAATCGAGCCGGCAATGCCTCCTGCTTTGGCTACGCCTGTTGTGCGCCCAATCACACCGTTAATTGTAACTGTAAGCAGCGATAAATTGCCGCTGCTTATGCCTACTACTCCGCCTACAGTATTAGCCGACAACCGACCGTTAGCGCCGAGCAAATAAACTATTTTTGTAATAGTTCCGCTTGATGTGGCTGCAATGCCGCCTGCGGCGCTGTTTGCTCTGACAACAGATAGCTGATTAGCCACAACACCATATATAGTACCGCTGTTAATACCCGCCACGCCGCCAAAATTAGTTATGGGATTATCGGCGGTTGTCTCTATAGTTGCCTCAATAGTAACAATGATACCGTCAATAACATCCGTGTTACCTATTATCGCTCCGCCTGTGCTAAAGCCTGCTATACCGCCGATGCTTCCTCTGACTGCGACTGAAGCGGTAGAATAAAAGTTCACTACCGCGCAGTCAATTATTGCATTGTTAGTACCTGCAACACCGCCGCCGTACGCTGACAGATTGACTGACATGATTCTGCCATATAGTTTGGTATTGGTATTCTGAACCGTACCGTCATTTACGCCTACTATGCCGCCGACATTATCCCGTCCCTCAATGCAAGGTACAAGTGCGCCGTTACCTACTGTTACTTTAACATTATCTAAAGTAAGTTCAATATTGTGTTTGAGTTCAACATTATGATAGTTGTCTTTTGTTATTTTTTTCAACTCTGATTCTGGCACTCCAAACCATCTATTAACATCTTTCATTATAGAATCATCCTCCTTTAAAATTTTTCTGATAACATATACTTTTTTATTCCTATAACTAGAGAATATGTAATCACTTGATTCTATCCGACTATTATTGATTTCATTAACTAATTATATTACAAGATAGTAT
>SACC01000645.1 GCA_009928745.1 Clostridia bacterium | reverse complement strand
CTTCTACACAGAGACCAAGGCAGTCACAACGCACTGGTTCGACGAAGAAGAGAAAAAGCAGACCAAGGTTACGACCTGGGACGGCACAATAACCGAAAAATAAGCCGCTTACGCTTAAAATTCCAAGAAAGCCAACGTTTCTATATCAGCAACTCCCCGTAGGGCTTTGCCGTTGGGGCAAAATATCTCAAAGCGATATAAAATGAGTTCGACCGAAATCGAACTCATTTTCGTTTTACTTCAATTACAAAAAAGTTGTGAACTCTTTGTTTGCGCAGTCATACGCGGTGGAACACGTTTGCGATATTTCATATGCGGATATGCCTTATCCCTCTTGCGTTAGCTCTTGGTCGAATAGGTCGTAGACGGGTTGAAGACAGGGATAAAGACCGATGAGGCGAAAGCCTTTAATCTTTGTGCCGCTCGCGTCGTTAACCCGATAAGCGGACTGACTTAACTCGATGCTTGTTCCGTCGGCATAAATTATTTTTATAGAAGACAAATCCGAATATCTATTTGCGTTGAATTTATTTTCTTTTACATAAGTCAAATGTTCAATATTGTTAAATAATTCGGGATATTTTTCTTGCTGCAGCTCAAAGTCGGTAAGCACCATATCCGCAAGCTCGCCGTCTTCATAGATGCCAACGTATTTACTGCATTGTATCGACACGATGTCGTCTTTCGGGACAAGCCTTGCAAGACTTCTCGGGAGGAACATAACGAGCCCCGCCGTGACTACTGCCGCAACGAATACCGATACTATTATAAGAGCAACAACTATTAATTTCTTCTTTTTCATAAGGCTTTCCCCATATCCATCTTTATTATATATGTATTACGTATCATTGTCAATATCGTAACTTATTCAGGAGTGGACAAATAGCAGTGTTGATACGGGCTACTGCCGCGCCGCGTCGGCTTAGTTGCGTACGCCTATCGCCCATCGCCGTCTTACCGCCTGTTGCCCGTCTGAACCCCACTCTTTGCCACCCCTAATTAATCCATATG
>SACC01000644.1 GCA_009928745.1 Clostridia bacterium | reverse complement strand
GTTGGTAATAGGATAAGATCTGGAATAATCTTTGTAAAAATTGTCAAAGAAATAACTGAGAGTCTGCTGTTTCATAACAGAATCCATCAAATTACGCTTCGAGTTATAGTAATCGGCTTCGTCAATATAGTTGCTTGCAGTATCGTTATACATTAAATCCCAAAACAAACTGATTGCACCGGTATAAGTACCCTCTAAGTCGGATATAGTTATCGTACTTATACCAAAGTAAGACATATCAACATATGCCTTATTGTCCTGGATATAAATACCTGCAATAACCTTGTATGTATTGCCGTCTTTGGCATAATATCCTAAGCTGTCAAGGATATTGGTATCAAATAAAACTATAGTTAGGTCGCTTGCAAAAATATTGTTTATATCAATGTTTCCCACTACCGCCAGACCTAGGTTTAGTCCTCTGTCATAGTAAAAATTGTTGTTCAAGCGAAGAGCAATAGAGCTTAGTAGTTGATAAATAAAACCGCCATCTTCCTCTTTTAGTTTCAACAAATCAACCAGCATTCCGGGTAAAGTGTCGTTTAGCTTATCCGGTTCGTAAACAAGCTCTGTTGCGCTTAAATTGAGGTGAACTTCTACGTTGACAGATACAACCAAGGTTTCTTTCCAATCGTTTATGGACACATAGCTGGTAGAACTATGTCCCCCGACAAAGGTTATTTCCGAGCCTTTTTTGATGGAAAGAGTATCAATTAGGTTAAGATTTAGATAAAATGCCTCTTTTTCTGTTCCACCGCTGTCAACTACACCGATGTGAGCGGTAATATAGCCGCTATCTTTCAGGCTTGCAACGGCTTCGGAAAGCTTAAAGTCAGCCCAATTAAGAGGTTCACCCGATTCATCGTAAGGCGCGCCCTCTTTAACAATATAAAGCTGCTTAAATTTTTCTCCGTCTTCATTAATTATTTCGTTTTCGTAAATTAAGTTCCCGTCTTTGTCGTATTGCAAAGCCGTACCTAGGTGCAAATATACTTCTCCATTGACCTTTGGC
>SACC01000643.1 GCA_009928745.1 Clostridia bacterium | reverse complement strand
CTATAAGCGGCAACACCTCGGCAATTTTTCTTTTTGCCTTCGCCATATGTCCCGGATACCAGACTATTTCCTCCATCAGTTCACCTTTCCGAAAGTTTTGATCGGAAACACTCTGTAAATAACTTTACCTAAGATGTTTCTCTTGTCTATACAACCGAGCACACGACTGTCGGTCGATCCGTTGCGGTTGTCGCCCATGACAAACACAGTCCCTTCCGGCACTATTATGTGACCGGAAAAGCCATAAGCTTTCATGCTCGCTCCATAGATATACCTGACATAAGGTTCGTCGAGCGCGACTCCGTCCACGGATACCGTCCAATTAGCGAAATCGATATCTACAGTCTGCCCTCCGACTGCTATAATACGTTTGACCAACGGCTTTTCGTTACCGGGTTCACATATGACCACTATGTCGCCCTGATCGTAAGAGACAAGGTCGGTTATTATTAGCTTCTGTCCGTCCTCAAGGGTGTCAAGCATTGAGGTTCCGTCCACAGTAACGTATTTGAAGGCGAAAAGGAACAGAAGAACCATCAGAGACAGCGCAAGACAGAACGTGTCGAGCCATTCATACACGCCCTTTATTATTTCTGTTCTTGTTTCGGTTTTGTCTTTTTTCTCTTCGCACGGAACATGCACGCTTTGCGTATGATTAACAGGCGTTTCCGTAAGCTCTATTTCTTCGATTTCGTTTTTATTGTTGTTTTCTTCGTTCAAGGACTTTTATCCCCCGTGAAGTTAATTAATGTCTGTTATAATTGTAAACCGTATTATAAAATAAACAACGTATAATTTTTAATAATTTTATCTGTTTCAATGAATTGTCGTAAAACATAAGCAAATGCTTTTATTTGCATCCGGGGTTAATATGGAAAAAGTGCCTGTTGACGCAGGCACTTTACCGCGCGGAAAAACCGCGTTTGAATCGCAATTATTTTGCTTCCTTGACCTTGGCCGCTTTACCGACTTTCTGACGGAGATAATAAAGCTTAGCTCTTCTAACCTTACC
>SACC01000111.1 GCA_009928745.1 Clostridia bacterium | reverse complement strand
CTATTCTAACGTAACCTTTTGCCCCAAAATCATCTCCGGGAACTAACAAGAGACCAAGCTTTTTTGCCCTGTCGCAAAATTTATTTGCATCCTCTTCCAAAGCTTTAACGAACAAATAAAAAGCTCCGTCGGGACGTATGCACTTATATCCGTACTGGGCAAGGGTGTCAAAAATAAGGTCCCTGTTACGCTTATAAAGGTTAATGTCCGAAGTCATCCCTATACATTTTTTTACCACTAGCTGGAACAAACTCGGCGCGCAAACGTAACCTAGCGCCCTGCCCGCTCCGCAAATAGACAAATATATTTCTCTTTCATCTTCCATTTTGGGAGATACGGCAATATAGCCTATTCTTTCCCCAGGCAAGGAAAGTGCCTTACTGTAAGAATAGCATACCACCGAATTGTCATAATAGTTCATAATATAAGGTACGTTTACTCCGTTATATACTATTTCCCTATAAGGTTCGTCACAAATAAGGTATATTGGGTGCCCGTACTCCATACTTTTGATTCTCAAAATATCACATAAAGCGACTATCGACTTTTCCGGGTAAACTACGCCTGAGGGATTGTTTGGAGAATTCATTATTATTGCTTTGGTATTTGGATTTATTAGATTATTAAGCTCATAAAAGTTTATGGCAAAGTCCTCTTCATTTACTGGGACCACCCTAAGTGTTCCTCCGGCGGCTTTGGCAAACACACTGTACTCGGGAAAGAACGGGGCGAAGGTAATAAACTCATCGGCAAAGCTCGAGCATAATGCCTTAAGCGTTATACATAATGATGCGGCAGCTCCTGCTGTCATATAGATGCTGTCGGGAGTAAGTTTTACCCCGAATCTTTCGTTAATATTGTCAGAAACAGCCTTCCTTACTCCAAAATCGCCCTGAGCAGAGGTATAACCATGGACCAAAGTGCTGTCGCTTAAATTAGCTAGTTCCAAAATAGCTTCCTTTACCTTAGCGGGCGCGGGAACATTAGGATTGCCTAAGGAAAAATCATAGACCTTGTCACTTCCCTTTTCGGCGGCTAATTTTTTGCCGTACTCAAACAATTCCCTTATTACGGAGCGTTTGCTGCCTAGCGCATACATTTCTTTATTGTACATTTTTACCTCGCAACGTATATTTTTTTGTTTCAATGCTTTTTAGTGTTTATAAAAAAATTATATAATACTTTATTATTTTTTGCAATTTAATAGAGGTAAGAAAATCAAAGCAGCTTGCTCGCGAAAAAATCTGTTGCGGGAACTTAAATATTACTATATAATGTATATAGCATAGGAGGTTACCATATGGATAAAAAAGCATTGTTTAATATCGGTTATGGTCTTTATATATTAACTTCCGCTGATAACGGCAAACAAAACGGCTGCATAATCAATACGGTTATGCAAATAACCTCCAATCCTATCTCAATACTTATCGGAGTTAACAAAGACAGCTACACTCACGATATGATAATGAAGTCCAAAGCATTTAATATTTCCATACTGACCGAAAAGGTTCCTTTTTCCGTTTTCCAAAACTTCGGCTTTTACAGCGGACGCAATTATGATAAGTTTATTGCCTCCCCCTACTATGCCACAGCTGCCAACGGCATTTATTGTGTAACGCAATATGCGAATTCTGTTTTCTTATGTAAGACTACCGAAAACTTCGATATGGGTACCCATACTCTATTTAAGGCAACAGTAGAAGACGCCATTATTCTTAATGATGAACCATCTGTTACCTACTCTTATTATCAAAAATATATTAAGCCCAAGCCGAATACTACCGACAAGCACGGTTACCGATGTATGATATGCGGATATGAACATATCAGCGATACTCTGCCCGATGACTTTATTTGTCCTATATGCAAACACGGCGCAAGCGATTTTGTGAAATTTTGATAATAATGAGGTATGATATGAAAGAAATAAAATTAAAAATGAAAGACGGCAAAGAAATAGTCGCCTCTCTTTGGGAAAAGGTAGCTTGTCCGAAAGGAGTTGTTCAAATATGCCACGGAATGAGCGAATATGGTCTTAGATATACCGAATTTGCCCGCTTCCTTAACTCCAAAGGCTATATAGTACTTGCCGACGACCACCGCGCGCACGGAAGAACGGAAACTGACAAAGACCGCGGAAGACACAAAGGCAACATCTTCAAAAAATCTCTTTCCGATTTGGTAGAAATCTACAATTATTTGAAAAACACCTACAAGCTTCCAGTTTTTTTCCTCGGGCACAGCTACGGAAGTTTTTTAGGACAAGGCTTTTTAGCCTCGGGAACGGACGTAAGGGCCGTTGCTTTGCTAGGTACGGCATATTTTAACAGAGCCTTAGCTCTCGCCGCGACAATAGCGCTTAGCCCGATTGAACTACTTTTTAGCAGATATCGCCCCTCATACGTCAATAAAATGAGTGACCTTCTTTTTAACGGCAGATATAAAGGCGATACGGGTAAAAGTCAATGGCTTACCCGAGATAAGCAAAAAAGGCAAGAGTTTATTGACGACCCCATGTGCGGAATTGATATGAGCATCAACTTTGATTACTACCTAATGCGCAACATGTTCAGCATCAACAAAAAAAATAATCTTGACAAAATAAACAAAGATACTCCCATAGGCATATTCTGCGGAACAGACGACCCTATCGGCGGCTATGGCAAGAAAGCCAAAAAACTTTACGAATTATACCAAAAAATAGGTGTAAAGCGTGTAGAAATGAAGCTTTATGAGGGCGGCAGACACGAAGTCCTCAGCGAAACAAACAGGCAAGCAGTATATGAGGATATACTATCATTTTTTAATAGCGCAAGATAACAAAAATAATTGACACTTATAAGAAAGAGGAATATATTTATTTCATTACCAAGGGGATATGGCTCAGTTGGTAGAGCGATGCGTTCGCAATGCATAGGCCAGGGGTTCGAATCCCCTTATCTCCACCACAGTGGAACTATCCGAACACCTTAGTCAGTTTAGACTGGGTAAAGATAGTTCTTTTTTTATAATATAAACTATTCAAATCTCTACCCCCCTCGCCAAGTGAGACAGTGTTGAACCGTTTTGAGGAAACTCAAAGAATTCAATGCTGTTTTTATTTGTAGTAGTTATGTTGTTCAATTTTATAGTTTTAATCGATTCCTGCCTATAAAAATATCAACACAAAAAATAAAAAATCAATGGCATCCTTTAATAGAGAAATGCCATTAATTTTTCTATATAGCGTTTTCAATACAGCAAATGTTGCCGATGTCATGCACAAATTGAATTTCTACCACTTAAGGCTCTTATAGCTTGTACCAGTAATCAAGAACATGAGTTGACTTGAAGTATGTTGCATTAGAGGACGGAGACGTTACATCGGTTTGAGTACCATAAATCTTATTCACCCAATATTGAGAAAGTCCAGTCCGATACCATGTTGTAGTATCCATAAATGTAATTGCTGTCAATCCGCTGCAACCCATAAATACTTTACTGCCGATGGCCGTCACGCTGTTCGGTATTGTCACGGAAGTCAGTCCGCTGCAATTATAGAACGCTGAACTTCTTATAGTCGTAACGCCACTACTTATCGTTAGCGACGTCAATCCAATGCAACCATAGAACGCAGAATCGCCTATGAAAGTCACGCTGTTCGGAATCGTTATCGATGCCAGTCCGCTACATCCGCGGAATGCACTATAGCCTATGCTCGTCACACTTCCGTTGTTGGGTATAACACTGTTGTTGCAACCTTGTATAAGTGTTTTACTTGAAATTTCTATTAAACAATCACCGGCGCTATGATATTTAGTATTTCCAGCGGCTACTGTTATAGATGTCAATCCGCTACAATTGTAGAACGCAGAACTTCCTATGCTCGTCACACCGCTACCTATTGTTATCGATGTCAATCCGCTACAATTATAGAACGCAGAACCTCCTATGTTCGTAACACCACTGCCTATTGTTAACGAAATCAATCCGTTGCAATTGTAGAACGCAAAATCGCGTATATTTATCACACTGTTTGGGATCGTTATAAACGTCAATCCGCTACATCCGCGGAATGCCGCACTGCCTATGTTAGTCACACTTCCGTCGTTGGGTATAACACTGTTGTTGCAACCTTGTATAAGTGTTTTACTTGAAATTTCTATTAAACAATCACCGGCGCTATGATATTTAGTATTTCCAGCGTCTACTGTTATCGACGTCAATCCGCTGCAATTGTAGAACGCACAACTTTCTATGCTCGTCACGCCGCTACCTATTGTTATCGACGTCAATCCGATACAATCAAAAAATGCATTAGAGCCTATACTAATCACGCTGTTTGGAATCGTTATCGACGTCAATCCGCTACAATCACGGAACGCAGAATCTTCTATGCTTGTCACACTGCTACCTATTGTTACCGACGTCAATCCAATGCAACCAGAGAACGAAGAACTGCCTATGCTAGTCACGCCGTTAGGAATAGTTATCGATGTCAGTCCGCTGCAACCAGAGAACGAAGAACTACCTATGCTAGTCACACCACTACCTATCGTTATTGACGTCAATCCAATGCAACCGTAGAACGCTGAAGCGCCTATTATCGTAACGCTATTTGGGATCGTTATTGACGTCAATCCGCTAAATCCACGGAATGCCTCACTGCCGATGCTCATCATACTTCCGTCATCGGGTATAACACTGTTGCTGCAACCTTGCATAAGTGTTTTACTTGATGTATCTATTAAGCAATCACCGGTGCTATGATATTTTGTGTTGCCATCGACTACAGTTATCGACGTCAATCCGCTGCAATTGTAGAACGCAGAACTGCCTATGCTAGTCACGCCACTACCTATTGTTATCGACGTCAATCCGCTACAATTGTAGAACGCAGAATCGCCTATGCTCGTAACACAACTGCCTATTGTTAACGAGATCAACCCGCTGCAATCGTAGAAAGCACCGTATAATAAATCACCACCAGTGATTGTAACACTCTTCAAAGATGAAGGTATGTAATAAATTGCACTACTACCACTTGTATAATACTGCGTTGTGCTAGTTCCGCCATTATACGATAAAGTCCCGAATATATATCCGAATAAAGTACTCGCACTTGCCGTTGTTGCGCTTGCAGAACCGCCGACAAATGGTAATGTCATTTCCGTCAGTCCGCTGCAACCCTTAAATGCAGAACTGCCTATGCTTGTCGCGCTGTTCGGAATTGTGATTGAGGTCAGTCCGCTGCAACCTAAGAATGCTGAACTGTATATGGTTGTAACGCCACTACCTATTGTTAGCGACGTCAATCCAGTGCAACCGTAGAACGCTGAAGCTCCTATACTCGTAACGCTATTGGGGATCGTTATTGACGTCAATCC
>SACC01000642.1 GCA_009928745.1 Clostridia bacterium | reverse complement strand
CTGGGGAGGCGGAGGCGGCGGAGGAGCTTATAAGCTTTTCGGTTCTACAAGCGGCGGCAGCGGAGCGCCCGGCTATGTCGCATTTTATTATTAAAGGAGCAGTTATGGCAATTCTGGAAAGAAGCACAAACAACTATTACAAAATCGACTTTGATGAATGTATGATAAAAGGCACATCGATCATTGTCGCATTTTCGACCTACAAAACCACAGAGGACAGAGAAAAAGAAAAAGCGCGCAGACCTTTCTTGAATGAGTTTCTAAACAATGTTCAGCAAAGGCTGACAACCTTATACAACGAGCTGATTTCAGGGTGCGAGGCTCTCGGCAAAAATCCTGAAGAAATTATAGATTCCAACGGAGTAATACTTGAAGCTTACCCCGAGTTAAGAGCCAAGCAAGCCGAGATGAATGCGCTTGAATCCATGCAGCAAGCAGTATTTGTAAGGTTCTACCAGTATGGGGATAACATATTACCACAAATTGAGTATTCGGTATCCAAAAAGTTGTTAGAGGGATACGGATATAATGAAAGCTGGATAACAGACCCGATACGGCTTACAACAAAAGCGCAGATATATTGCGGTGAATATAACGGCGAAACAATCGGTTATGAGTTCTATTATAACAAACTGAAAGAGCGCATGAATGACAGCATAGAGGACTGTTGATGGAGGAAGAATGCAGGTATTAACAATTATATTAAGCACTTTGGCGAGCGTCGTATCAGGTTCGGCGCTCTTCTTTTTGCAGAGGTATTTCAAGCAGAATGATAAAAAAGACGAGGAAAGGGACGCCGTTAAGGCAAAGGAAAATGTGCTTATCTTAAAAAGCGTCAACGCTGTCGGAAAACTGACAGTAGCCAACAGCATAGCGCTCCGTGACGGCAAAATTAACGGCGAAATGCATACGGCGCTTGAGGAGTACGGCGAGGTCGACAAGGAAATGTACGAATATCTATTAGAGCGCAACGCTCAAAAGTAAGGAGGGCATTATGGATTATTTACAGATTAT
>SACC01000641.1 GCA_009928745.1 Clostridia bacterium | reverse complement strand
CAATACTTATTATGACATTTTTACCGCTTTATTCCTTATGCGAAAACAGCCCATTATTTACTTTTTATACACATATTATTTACATGATATATTATTTTTGTTTTTATATTGTTTATTATTTGTTATTTATATATTAACATTCGACACATTTCGACTATATTTGACACGCATAATTATGCAAAATTCATCCGGGATTTTTCCGGGACTAAAAGTTAATTTGTCGATATATGTTTTTTGTTATATACTTTGTTCATATATTTTTATTTACTTATGTATATAATTTATGTATTATAATTATAGCGATTCACGAAATGTGCTTGATTTTACTGGCTTTTTAGAGATAAAAAAATCGTTCGCTTTTTGACTTGCAAATTAGTCAATCACGAACGATTCTTTAAAAGTGGCTGCGGAAGAAGGATTTGAACCCTCACAAACAGAGTCAGAGTCTGTCGTGCTACCATTACACAATTCCGCACCGATTGTTTTTTTGCAACGGATATATTATAGCAGACAGGACCCGGTTTGTCAATATTTATTTTGAAAAATCTTGGGTACGGATCTTTTATTTCACGTAATTCAGGAACCGGTCGCGGATATTCTGCTCGCCTTCAAATATGCATATGCGGTATTTATAGGTCAGGCTTTCGCCTGATTTGATGACGAGCCCGCCTTTGAAATAGAGGTTGTTCGCGGCAAACAGACCGTAGTTGCGGATATGCCAGGACGTCGGATAGCGTTCGTTGTCTTCGTTGTCGAACACGGCGATACCGCATTCGAGTCCGCCGACCCTTCCGCTGTAACTGCACCAGCCGGCGCAGCGTCCCCAGCATTCTTCCTCGCCTTCGGCTCCGTAGGAATTCACCATATGCCCGCCTTTGTCGGCGCGGAGGGATTCGGCGACGCGGATCCCGAGGGGGCCCGCTTCCTTGGTCGCGCCGAAGGTCACTTCGCCGTATGAAGCGCGGATTGTGATCTCAAGGTCGATGTAGCGGCATTCATGGGGCTGGCTGTAAAA
>SACC01000640.1 GCA_009928745.1 Clostridia bacterium | reverse complement strand
TAAAAAATAATTTAGATGAAGAGTATTCGCTTAGATGCAGAGTTGCTGTTAGAAAACTTGTAAATGAGGCGAGAAGCAGGAATGTTATTTTTATCGTTGTCGATAGGGCTGCATCGGAAAACGAAGATATAATGGACTTTGATGCGATTCTCTGCTTTCACTTAAAGAATGAGTCATTATCGAAACATATCCTTGGGATATCAGGTGCGGAATTATTGAAAGACAAAGGCGACTCATTATATTTAAATAGGCGAACTGGCGAAATAAAGCACGGACAGATTCCACTCCTCTCGGAAAGCCTATTTAAAAACATCATAGGACTACCGGAGAACGCACAAGGTGACATTGACTCTGACATGGAATAATATTATAATAAATACATGATTAATTGCGCGGAGGTGTTAGCGGCAAGAGATCGAGCGCGAGGCGCTATGATCGGACTTGCTGTTGGTGATGCCCTCGGCGCTCCTATTGAGTTTGACCATACTAGCACTATGATTCGAGAAAAAATGGACATAGTGCGTCATTTTCACGATAATATTATGCCGCCCAAAGGAGTATGGACGGATGACACGTCTATGGCCCTATGCCTAGCTGACAGTTTGCTTGAAAAACGAGGGTACGATTCATACGATATTATGGATAAATTTGCCGCGTGGGAATTTAGCGGATACAGAAGCTATTATCCAATGGGCTACGGGGTCGGTATGCAAACAGATATCGCCATTACGGCTTATACGGAAAATCCTATTCTCAAAAAGGATGAGCCTGAAACTAAATCTATTGCAAACGGATGTATAATGCGTCTCGCACCAGTAGTGATTGCGAACATCGAAAATACGAAAAAGAATGTTATCAGGTCGGCAAGATTATCGTGCCGAGAAACCCACAACTCGACTGGGGCTATGGCGATTACGGAACTAATGGCCGCAACGTTATATCTGATATTAAAAGGCGAGCCGAAAGACTGCTTCCTGGAAAAAGCCAAAAATATGATAAAAGATGAACCGTCGAAAGC
>SACC01000110.1 GCA_009928745.1 Clostridia bacterium | reverse complement strand
GTATGAAATCAAAAATATGGGCTACCGCTACCCCAAAGCAAAAGACGAGACGCTGAAAGACGTAAGTTTTCATGTGGAAGAAGGCGAAATATTCGGCTTATTAGGACGCTCTGGCGCAGGAAAGTCCACTACGCAAAAGCTGCTTATAAGGCTGCTTACAGGCTTTCGCGGCGAGGTATTATATAAGGGCAAGGACTTAATAAGCTATAATAACAGCTTTTACGAGGATGTCGGAGTGGGCTTTGAGATGCCTGTGCATTTTACCAAGCTAACCGCGCGTGAAAATCTTTTGTATTTTTCCAAGTTGTATAAGAACAATGCTGACATAGACGAGCTGCTCACAAAAGTGGATCTGTACGATTACCGCAACCAAATTGTCGGCGAATTCTCCAAGGGAATGAAGGTAAGGCTCAACTTTATCAGAGCGCTTATCAACAAGCCACGCGTGCTTTTTCTCGACGAGGTAACGAACGGTTTAGACCCCGGTAACGCGAAAACAATAAAGAATATCATTGCCGATTTTAAAAAACAAGGCGGCACGGTGTTTTTAACCACACATCTTATGAATGACGTTGAGGAGCTTTGCGACCGCGTCGCCTTCATATCGCAAGGTAATATCGCCGAGATTGCAACGCCTAGAGAGTTGAAACTGAAATACGGTCAAAAAAATATCAAAATCGAATACCGTAAGGACGGCGAAATCATGGACAGCACCTTTGAGTTGCAGGGAATCGGAACCAATGCAGAATTCTTGGAGCTCATAAGAAATAACGATATAGAAACCGCTCATAGCGGGGAAACAAAACTCGAGGATATTTTTATAAAATTGGTTGAGGATAAATAATGAAACTGTTTTTATTGATCAAAGGCGAGTTTGTCCGCCTCGTAAAATATAGAGTGCTGTTCTTCAGTCTGGTTGTTACCGCGATTTGGCTTATAATTATCGCCTTGCTTTCGGTTAATGAAGCGCGCCTGTTGTCTCCGCTCCTTATCCTGACGGATTTATGTATGATGAGCATATTGTTGCTTGCCGCTATGACCTATTATGAAAAGCAGGAAGGCACCTTGATAACAACGCTCATCTCACCTGTAAAAACCTCATATCTGGTACTTTCAAAATACATCTCACAGATAATTATCGGTCTGCTTAGCGCAACGCTGATATCGTTATGTAACACCATATTTCACGGCATAAGCATAAATTATCCTTTGATGCTCGTTTATTCGTTGTTAATTATCATATGCAGCTGTTCTATAAGCTATATACTAATATTTTACAGCAAGGATTTTACTTCAATGATTGTCAATTTTGCATTTATTATGCTTATTCTCTTTATCCCGACTATCCTGCATATGGTCAATGTAATACCGGACAGCTTTAAGTATCTGCTCTTTCTTTCGCCCTTCCACTCTGCCGAAGTGTTGATTAACAGCACTATGACAACGGGAGTCCCGATAGGAGAAATACTTATCAGCGTCGGCGTATTAACACTCCTATCGGCATTGATGATTATATTCGGCGTAGCAAAAAAATTCAAGAGCTACGCAATGAGAGGATAATTATGAACAAGTATATATCGTTGCTTAGATACGAATTAAAGAATATTATTAAGGACAGAATGAATATGTTTATGATGGCATATCCCTTCCTTATGCTATTCATAACCGGCTTTGTCGTGCCCGAAGTACTCACTCGGGCTAACGCCGATATTATTACCTCATCCTATATTAACATTGTGCTTCTGTTGATGAATATAACGATAGGCGCCATGATGGGAGGCTTCTTGCTCGGCTTTTCACTTATCGAGAATAAAGACGAAAAAACTTTTAACACGATAGCCGTTACTCCCGCGTCAATAAAAGGCTATGTTGCGTTCAAGTCCTTATACAGCACGTGTATTTCGCTATGCGGCAATCTTATCATATTTTTCGGTCTGATGCTTATTGCAGGAGACAAGGTGACCGTCTTTGACGGAGCGCGCGCGGTTCCCATATTTAATAATATCAAGCCATACCATATTATAGTTGTTGCAATCACCAACAGCCTATTGACTCCAGCGCTCGCAATGGTAATGGCAAGTTTTGCAAAAAATAAAGTTGAAGGGTTTGTGTTCGCCAAATCTGGAGGTATTCTTATACTGTTGCCCATACTCATGATGCTTAATTTTTTCAATGGAGCAACACAATATATCTTAGCGCCCCTGCCTCATTTTTGGTCGGCAAAATCAATATACAATCTCGCATCCATGAATACAAATGCCGCTAATCTGAATTTTTGGTTCTATAATATTATCGGCGTTATCTACACAATAGCGATAACAGTATGGGCTTATATCGGATTCAACCGCAAGCTGCAGATAACGACATAGAGCAAAAGCGTATATAAGGACTGATAATGAGTCAGCTGCATTGTAGCAGCATTGCATCTAAGATACTTGCGGCGCAAAATAAATAGAGGTTTATTCGTCATTTAAAAATAGTAAGGCGATAACTAAAAAATATGTCTTAAGATAATATTGGAGGTGAATTATGGCATGGTATTGGTGGGCATTAATTGGAGTAGGCGTTGTGAGTCTAGGCGCATTAAAACTATTTGTGTTAAATAAGATAAAAGGCAAAAATGCCGCAAAACCAAACTGCATTGACGAGGATTAAATGATACAATAATAACTTATACTTTTTCATACTTTATCTAAAAATATTTAGCTTAATTCAATAACTATTAAGTTGGATTCAATAATTATTATCTTAATTCAATATGCTTATTCTTTGCGTCCTTAATCAATATGTATTGCTCATTGAGTCCTTAATGAATGTAAGACTTATGAATTTCTTAGGTTCTTGATTATGAAAACTAATTGATAAATATCCCTCGAGTGACCGAGGGATACTTATTTTTGAAATCTGTTTTGTGTATAATTTTGATATCTGTTGTGGATATAATAATGAAATCTGTAATATTTTTCTTATTCAGCAGTATTGCGTAAATTGATTTTATCTACCTGCGCTAATGTAGTTAAACTATAAGAAGTGATATATTGGTCGCTTATCGTGTAAATATAATCACCGATAAATATTCCTCTCGAAATGAAGCTCCAATAGTAGTTATAATAGGCATCATAGTTGTTGCTTAAATTAACCGCCGAAGGAATGTTGGATAGCGTGCCGCGGTAATTCAACTTGTCACCATCATTTTCCGCGTCCATGTCGAAGCTAAACACTGCCAAGCCCTGCTCTACCGAAGAATAATAATAATTGTAGCTATAGTTCCATTTTTCGTAAGCGAAGGCAAGTATACCTGTCTCCTTGTCATAAAGCAAAGCCTTAGGATTATTGAGTATCTCCGCATAACAATTACCGCTAATTAACAGCTCTTTAACTATTACGGGATCAGCCAGCGGATCACTCGGGTCGTTATAATATAGCACTATTTCTAATCCGGTCCATTCTACCCATTGAGAATTAGGATTAATACTTCTTCCGATACCGATTGTATAATCTGTACCTTCAATATAATGAATATAATAGCTTACGCCAGGTTTTTTCAGTCCTTCAGAGATATTGATATCGTAAGGATCTTTTAGATCCAGTCTATAAACGGGATCAGTCTGTCTGAACGTAACTATTGTGCCGGTCTCACCGTTGAATCTACACGCATAAATCGTTTCGTTGGGAGCGATACCCTCAATTTTATCGGTGAGGGTTAACGTTGCATCAAGCACATAAACAGAATTAGATACACCCTTGTTGCTTACAGTTGCCGCAACTCTTAGATAACCGTTGTATTCATCTAAAGAGTATCTGTCCTTAATAGTGCCGTCAATGCGTGTTAAGGCTTTTTGTTCAAGATCCGCTAAAGAAATTTTTACAATTCTGGTTTTAACAGACGCATCGTTCATACTTCTTATCCAGCCGAACAGATTCTTTTCAAATGCGGAGTTATAGTCATATGTCGCCACGAATATATTGTCTGACGATACATAGATTGTACCGCTTAATCCAAGGTACGCTGCTTGCTTGGCATCGGTCTGCGGCTCGTCAAGATCAATATAGCCTATAATCATATAATTGGTATTGGCTATGTCGTCATAGTAATAGATGCTGCTTGACGCTATATAGCCCGCCTCGCCACCGTTGCTCATCGAATCGGAAACAACGGGTATATATTTTTCTTGATTGCCATAATAAAAATAATAGTTGAGTATATAGTACAGCCTATTTGTATCCTGTTCCAGTCTGGAGGTAAAATAATCACCGTCAACAGTCACTTCTCTTTCCAAAAGCGGAGCGCTCTTATTGGTTACATCGTAGACTCTTATATTGGTTTTGGAATAATTAATATAATAATAACAGTCGTACATAGGCTCGGTCCTTGTCAAAAGATTGTCAGAATAGCTGTAATCGTAGATACCGCCTATCATAACGAGTTTGTTGCCGTCATCGCTTATATATAATTCCATAGGCACATACGATTCCACGCTGATTGATGCGGAAAGCGTCATATTGCCATTGACTGCGTTGATTATTGCGCAGCCAGTTGAGTTAAGCTTATAAATATATTGTCCCTTAACCTTAATAATATCACCCTCATCCATGCCTTGGGTCTGCACATTGGTCTCCGAGGTTCTGTCCGAGGAAGACGCGCCGTAGCTTACAGAATTATCCGATGAAGTTATGCTTTCTGATTGATTGGGAGCTGAATCAAACGATTTGCTAATAACCAGTCCGCCAAAAAAATTATCCACATTAAAACTGTTTTGCTGCGCGTTAAAATTCTCTATAACCTGATATATCTCCGCATACGCGTTAATTGTCTTAGGCGCGTCAATCAGATTATTGTCATTAGGTGAAAAGCTGGCAAGCAGTCCGGTCACCGCGCCCATTCCTACTATTGCGCAGATAATCGCTGCAACAAGACCCTTTTTCCAAACAGGCACCCTTCTTAGCTTTTTGCCGCCAACTGAATTCTTGGCATTGTAACGGATTGTTTCCTTATCCGCGATTTTATTTTCTATGGTATGTTTGAACAAATTTCTCTCTTTCACAAAACCTCACCTTCCTTTTTATATATAGTCCTGATTTTTAGAATCGTCCTGTAAAGCTTATGCTTGACATTGGACTCCGTCAATTTTAGCTCTTCCGCTATCTCTTTTATGGTCTTATCCAGATAATAGTGGAGCATAAAAACTCTTTGGATCTCAGTCGGCATAGATTTGATAATTCCCCAAATTTGATCTATAAGACAGCATCCGATACTTTATTGCTTTTGAAAAAACGCTTTTCGAAAAAGAGGTTCGGGAAAAATCCAATGCGGCATGGGGTCAGCTGATGCCGGTGCTGGAATCGGAAGTGTCGGCAATGCGTCAGCACGCGGAGAGCGGATTCATGAGTCTTTCGGACGGTCAGAA
>SACC01000639.1 GCA_009928745.1 Clostridia bacterium | reverse complement strand
ACATAATAGATCACAATTCCGAGCCATGGTCATCGAAATATAGAAGCAAAAATAGGCAAAATGGAGCATATACATACTCTATAGATATTGTTAAATTCTATATCCCAATCATACAGAGACTGCTTAAAAACAGCTCACGGGATGCGCTAGTCTCAACGTGTGGACAGATATTACCGTGCCATCACCCAGAGGATTATGATGTAAGAATTCAATGGATTCACGATATAAAAATGATTTATAACTATGTAGATGCATTAAAAGATTCTAGCTCCGAAGAAAAAAAGCGATGGCTATTCGTTGTCTCTAGCCAAAGCTACGCCGAGTTATTATCCAAAGTAAATCTATACTCTGTTATAATTCCGTTAGCGATAGACGCAGAAGAAGTCCGCAAATATAAAGTGCCAGCAGATAAAAATAATCGAGACATAATATATTTTGGCAATGTTTACAGAGAGAAAACTGAGCAATATTATAAAATTTGGGAGACGCTAACTAGGTTGGGCTGGAACTTAACAACAATCAGTATGCGCGACATATCGCCACTCGAAGGGCACGCTAATCCACCAAAAACGTTAAAGATCAAAGGGGCTGAAGCTTGGAAAGAAATCTCTAGATATAAATACGGGATTGGCGTGGGCAGATGCCTAGCCGAAATGTATGCACTGGGTCTAAAATGCCTCGTTTCTGGAAACTCTTTTGGCGGAATAGTCATGTCTAGCAATGACGCGAAAGAGCAACTGCTGCGGAATTATCGTTCTGACGCATATACTTTTACAGATAGCATAGAAACCGCGTTAGAGAATCTAGATAAATCGCTAACGCCACAATTAGACATCGGAACAAGATCAAAAGATGTCGAAATAATATTCAAAGATCAGTTTAAGCATATGGGATTGTTGGAAACTAGCAGTCTATAAATACTCTAAAATATTCCACGTTTTTTTGCGCCGCCGAATTGTTCGAGTAATTCCCTCTGTTTCTTGCTCAGATTTGTTGGGGTTTCGACCTTAATCGTAATAA
>SACC01000109.1 GCA_009928745.1 Clostridia bacterium | reverse complement strand
GTGGTTGATCCCCACGGCGCGGTATCCCAGGTGGTTATAGATGCGGGAAAGAGAATTGCCGATGGCGGTGCTGGGCAGATGCCCGATATGAAAGGGCTTTGCAATATTAACCGAAGAATAGTCTATACATACTGTTTTGCCGCTTCCTTTTTCGCTGCTGCCGTATAAACTGCCCGCATCCTTGACTTTTTCCAATACTGACCGCGCAAAATAATCATTATCATACTTAAAATTGAGATATCCTGCAACTGCTGTGCACTCGCTTACAAAGGGCGGGAGCGTTAAAGTAGAGGCGATTTTCTCAGCGATGGCAACAGGTGACAAGCGAAGCGCCTTTGCGAATTTGAAACAGGGCATACATATATCGCCCATTGCAATATCCTTCGGCGGCATCAAAAGTGAAAGTACTTCCTCATAAGGAAGCTCCGCTGAACTAATTAATTTTGCGATTTCGGTTTTGAAATTCATAGTTGCTCCTAAACGTTAAAACGGAAAAGCACCACATCCCCGTCCTTAAATACATAATCCTTACCTTCGCTGCGCCACAAGCCACGCTCTTTTGCAGTAGATATTGAGCCGCCGCAAGCAATCAAATCGTCATAATTGACAATCTCTGCGCGAATAAAGCCCTTTTCAAAATCAGTGTGTATTTTGCCTGCCGCCTGAGGCGCTTTTGTGCCCTTAGTAATTGTCCAGGCGCGCGTTTCCTTTTCGCCGGCAGTAAGATAGCTGATAAGACCGAGCAGGGCGTAACCAACGGTAATCAGCTTTGATAATCCGCTTTCGCTAATACCGTATTCTTCAGCGAACATTATTCTATCTTCGTCGGGAAGGGAAGCAAGCTCCTCTTCAACTTTAGCGCAAAGCGATATAACTTCGGATTTGCTTTTTTTTGCGATTGCGCGAACGGCTTTTACATAATCATTGTCAGGCTTATTCAAGTCGTTTTCTCCGATATTCGCCACGAAAATTACGGGTTTTTCGGTAAGCAGGAACATATCGCGTATATATTCTTTTTCTTCGGGAGTAAGCTCTTGATCTCTAACAGGTACGCCCTTTTCCAGACGGGCAAGTAAGTTTTCTACGAACTCAAGTTCGGCAATATACTTTTTATCTCCTGATTTGGATTGATTTTTAACCCGCGCCAGCTTTTTGGTAACACTCTCAATATCTGCAAATATCAGCTCAATATCAATGGTCTCTATATCGCTTGCAGGATTAACGACAGCGCTTACATTTATTATTTTGTCATTATCAAAGCATCTTACTACATGCACAATGGCGTCAACCTCGCGGATATGGGAAAGGAACTTGTTGCCGAGTCCTTCGCCCTTAGATGCGCCTTTGACAAGTCCTGCAATATCTACGAATTCGAGCGCGGCGGGGGTAATCTTTTTGGATTGATAAAGCGCGCCGAGCTTATCAAGCCGGTAATCGGGTACCGCAACTACGCCCACATTGGGTTCAATAGTGCAAAAAGGGTAATTAGCGCATTCTGCGCCCGCTTTGGTAATCGCGTTGAACAGGGTGGATTTGCCGACATTGGGAAGTCCGACTACGCCAAGTTTCATATCAGTTCCTTTGGAATAAAAAGACTATTCCTATAATATAATTATTTGTCTATTATATACTAGTCAAAAGGTTAAGTCAATCGGGGGAGCGGTATGGAAATAATAAAATACATTTTATTAGGCATTATACAAGGGCTTACCGAGTTTTTGCCCGTCTCAAGCAGCGGTCACTTAATACTTCTGGAGAAGCTTGGACTTGCCGAGCCGTCTATATTTTTTAATTTAATATTGCACCTTGCCTCGCTTGGCGCGGTAATCATCGTTATGCGTAAAGATATGTTCGAGTGGATAAAGCGCCCGTTGAGCCGTGAGGCAAAATGGATATATCTATTATCCGTACCGACTGTAATTATAGCCTTTGTGTTCTCCTTGTTCTTTGAGGATATGTTGCTTGGCAAGTTCTTGCCGATGGGCTTTTTGCTTACCTCGTTTTTACTTGTGCTTGCTACAATAAATAGACATAACGGCAAAGAACTCAATTATAAAAATTCGCTGCTTACCGGCGTTGCGCAGGGAATTGCCGTGTTGCCGGGAGTATCGAGAAGCGGCATTACCATAGCGACAATGACGGCGCTTGGAATAGATAAGGAAAAAGCAGTAAAATTATCCTTTATGATGTCCGTGCCAATAATTATCGGTGGCAGTATATGGGAGGGCATTAAGGGCGGCTTCACGCAAAATATCAATATTTTATATGCGCTATCAGGAGCGTTAGCGGCATTTTTGAGCGGATTGCTCGCATTAAAACTAATGGTAAAATTCTTTTCAAAAATGTCTTTTATGCCTTTTGCGATATACACATTTATTCTTGGAGCGCTCTCGTTCGCTGTTCAATAGAGAAAATTGCGGGCGGGTTATGCTTAAGCATCGCGCCGCGCGGCAGCTTTGGTTGGCGTAACCTATTTGTTTTCGTTGTCTCGCTCTTTCTTTTGCAGACATAACTCTAATTTTGCCACTATATAATCTACCCCTTATTGTTATCCCGTCCGTTATCCGAGATTGACGAAAGAATAGAGTTATGCTATAATAATACAAATATAAATTGGAGCGCATAATGAAAACTATTGTAGCAGTTGACAATAATTGGGGTATCGGCAAAAAGAACGATTTACTATTCCATCTCAAAAAAGATATGCAATATTTTAGAGAGAAAACTCTTAATAAGGTAGTGGTAATGGGCAGCAATACGCTTTTTTCTTTCCCTGGGAGCAAACCGCTGCCT
The DNA here is from genome assembly GCA_009928745.1 of Clostridia bacterium. Lineage (GTDB taxonomy): Bacteria > Bacillota > Clostridia > Christensenellales > CAG-1252 > SACC01. Next base: position 2,628 of record SACC01000109.1, on the reverse strand, counting down.
AAGCGCATCAACATTGTGCTCTATCCCGGCGGAAAGCCGATAGACGGCTGTATCGTAGTGCAAAGCCTTGAGGAGCTGTCGGCAAAGCTGAAAGAATATAATAGCGACGACATCTTTATCGTGGGCGGCGCAATGTTTTATAGAACAATGCTCGATTACTGCGATACAGCGTATATCACTAAGGTTGAAGCAGACGGGGAAGCCGAGGTGTTTTTTGAGAATTTGGACCTCCGCGCAGGCTGGGAACTTGTCGACGAGGGCGCGGCAGACGCCGATGAGGGTTATAATATTAAATTCTCGGTATATAAAAACAAACTTGTAAAAACATTTTAATTATTAGCGAATTATTAGACGGATACGAGGTAAGCCTGATTTATAAAAACAAAGAAGCTAATTTTTGAAAAGTCGGGATTGACTATTACCGCGTACAGAATTATAATGAGCATAGGAATACGAATAAAAGGAGTCGGATATGCAACATGAAGTAACCAAGAAACAGCCTTTATTAAATAAAGAGGGCATAATCGCAGAGCCAGGCTATGCCAAAACTATGGTTTGGCAGTATAACCGCGCTGGTATCAAAACAGCCAAAGCGCTTATAAAAGAATGGGATTATTACTATATCGGCAACGATTATTACGCCTTATGTCTGACAATTGCCGATATGGGCTATATCGGAGCGTTAAGCGCAACAGTTATTGATTTTAAGAAACCGTGGCAGATTACAAAATCATCTCTTGTTCTGTTCCCTATGGGCAAGATAAAAATGCCGGCAAGTTCGGACAGCGGCGATGTAAGCTACAAAAACGGCGCTGTGGAAATGACATTTTTGAACGACGGCAAAAAAAGAAGATTGTACGGCGTATACCCTGCTTTTGGAGATAACAAAGAGAATCTAACTTTCGATGTTACGCTTACGGACACGCCTCCCGAATCAATGGTTATCGCTACGCCTTTCACCAAAAAGGGAAGGTTTTATTACAATCAAAAGATTAATTGTATGCGCGCGAACGGCGCTTTCAGTATGGGAGATACCCAATATACTTTTGACGGCAAAACCGCAATGGCGTCGCTTGACTGGGGCAGAGGTGTCTGGACATATGACAATACCTGGTATTGGGGCAGCTTGCAGACCGAGCTTGCGGACGGTTCAACTTTTGGTTTTAATATCGGCTACGGCTTCGGAGATACGAGCGCCGCAAGTGAAAATATGCTGTTTTATAACGGCAAAGCGCACAAATTGGATGAGATAGTATTCAACATCCCTGTTGACGCGCAAGGCAAAGACGATTTTATGTCGCCCTGGACATTTACCTCCAATGACAAACGGCTGGAGCTAGACTTTACACCCGTTATTGACAGATATGCTCCCGCAGACTTTAAGGTATTCAGCATGATACCTCATCAGGTATTCGGCAAGATAAGCGGCAAAGCGATACTTGACGACGGCAAAGAGATTATCCTCAAAGATGTCTTAGGATTTGCAGAAAAAGTGCATAACAAATGGTAAGCGGTTGGTTACTATCTGTAATAAAGCTAAGTTAATTGAGAAAAATCACCTTCGAGTTGAAGGTGATTTTTTACTATTTACTTTGAATTGCTACACAATGATAGCTTCTTGTAAGGTTTAATATGATTTTATAATGATTAGTTTAGATAACATTACTTATTCGGTAGGCGTCTCGCTATCAGGCGCTCTCTCGCCGTCAACGATCATTATTAACAAGTTAGCCTGATTAAGTTTCTCTAATACTAAAGTATTGTCGTTTACATAGTCGGTCGCAGAAACAGCCCAGTCTTCGCCTGCATCCGCTTGTATTTTTATAAATAATCCGGCGCCCCATACAATGCAGACTATTATTATAGTAGCGATTGCCATACCTACCGCGCGGTCGATTTTGCTGGCTGTGCTGTGGGAATCAAGCCATTTATATACTTGACGCCTTATAATATTCTTGATGATAGTTAAGACAAAGGCGGCAATTATCCACATAATTGTGCCCACTGCATATATAGTAAAAGCGTTAGATAATGTCATTGCCAAAGTCTGACCTTCTTTTGAAAACATGCTTATAATCGTTACTGCAACTGAAGTTGCCTGTGCGGGAATGAAGGATTCGGAGGAGGACAATATCTCCTCCAGTGTCGGATTAACAATGGTGTTTTCTCCGACTACTAGCGTAGTATCAAGGCGCAGCGTGTCGCCGTCTTTAATTATATTGGAGTGGAAAAGGTCGCCTATAGCGCCGTCTGTGGGGAATCTGCTGTATATCGGGTCATAGATTTTCTCGCCAATAGAAGAATGAATTCCGGCGCTTTTGTCGGTGAACACAATAGAAGGCGCGGCAAGATTAACAACAATGCCTAAGATGACACCGATAATAATAAACCCGAAAAAGCCAAAAAAGATACCTGCGGTACCCTTTTTCAACCCGATAATGATTGCTATCAGTAATATTACAATTAATACTATATCAGCTACACCCATATAACTACATTATAATCATTTATTATATAAAATGCAATAGGTAAAAAGATTTTTATTACAATATGCCAAGGTGTCAAATATTCTCAAAATATATTAAAAATAGTGGATTTAAAAAGAGTGAAAAAGAGCTATATTTTAAT
>SACC01000638.1 GCA_009928745.1 Clostridia bacterium | reverse complement strand
GTGTAGCGATGCTGCGCTAGCTTCGCCTTATACATTCGGTACAATGCCCAAAACAAACATTAAGCTTTATGCAAAATGGGAACCCATCGAATATACAGTTTCCTTTGAGAAACAGGGAGCATCAGACGGTGCAAATAGCGTTACTGCTGTCTTCGGTATCGCAATGACTGCTACAACGCCGCCGACCCGCCCCAATTACGTATTCGACGGGTATTATGCCGAGCAAAACGGTGAGGGAATAAAATATTACAATGACGACATGACTAGCGCAAATGATTGGGATTTGCTTGCAGACACGACACTATACGCAAATTGGATTAATACATATGTAATTACCTACCATTCTAACGACGGCTCTTCAGTAAATGCGCAGACAGTTATTAAGAATATGACTTTTGAATTGCCCGCAATACCCGTTAAAAACGGCTATTACTTTGGCGGTTGGTTTTTGGATAACAATACTTTTAACAATCAACTATCGACAGCAGGTATTCAAGCAAATGTTAATGTTTTTGCTAAGTGGATACCTTATTGGGGAACTCCGAGCTTTAATGGCAACTTGATTACCGAAACAGGAATTAATCAGTTTAGCTTCAGTTTCCCCTCAACCGACGATTATGATCATAGTCTTCTGACTTTCGCTATATCCAATGAAAGCTATGATTTTCTAATAAGTCAAAGTCCGGACTTTGTCGAGGGCGAAGCTATGGTAATAATATTTATTTACAATGAACAAGATGAAGAAATCGGTACAGTAGAAATCAGCATTATGGCAATTGAATAAAAGGGCGGTATGGTGGAAACGGTCAAAAGATTAATCTGTATTGTAACTGCATTTATCTGCATAAGCGCTGTATTATGTTTTGCAGCATGCGATGATACTACAGTGGTTAAAAATATTAATATATCCATTTCGATAAGACGGATAGAGAATATGGAGACTGCCTTTTTGTCACTTAATCCGCAAGGTGTGGAAAGTGAGTTCCGCCCGTCCCAAGAGCTTTTTGATTTTAGTCAATTAGT